>CASERA010000143.1 GCA_949290175.1 uncultured Ruminococcus sp. | reverse complement strand
TGCTTTCTCTTCTCCACACAGAATAGCAATCAACTTCAACGCAAATGGACTTGCCGTTCCCATTCCCCTGCTTGTACCCACATTACCATCCACAGTTACGGGTTCATGTACAACTTCTGCTCCTTTTAGTTTTTCTTCCACTGATGGATAGGAACATGCCTTTCTTCCTTCCAAAAATCCCAATGCTCCCAAAATACTTGGTGCTGCACAAATTGCAGCAACCCATTTTCTCTGTTCATAAAATTCCTTCAAAAGTTCTTCCAATTCTTTATGCTCCTGAAGATGCAGCGTTCCCGGCATTCCTCCCGGCAAAACAAGCATATCTGCTCCTGAAAAATCCATCTCTTCGAACAGTGCATCCGCCTCCACAGTAATCTGATGTGATCCATGCACGGCTTTCTTTCCGGTAACAGATACATTAGTTACCTCAATCCCCGCTCTGCGCATCAAATCCGTCACTGTCAGTCCTTCAATTTCCTCAAATCCATCTGCCAGAAAAATACTTACCTGCTTCATCTTTTCTCCTCCAATTTTTACAGGGTCTGTTTTCCCTGAATTTTCATTATTTTTTATATGATGATTTCAGTGTAGCAAAAGCGGAATTGGAATGCAATGGTTTACATTTTATATGCACTGTATTATGATGAGAAAAACAAACCTCCTCACAGGAGCATTCAAAAAGGAGAATTTTGATATGGAAATCGAACGAAAATATCTTGTAAAAGACATTCCCTTTGACTACACATCTTATCCCTGCAGGCACATCGAACAGGGATATCTTTCTACGGAGCCAGTTGTCCGAATCCGGCGTGATAATGAAGATTACATTTTAACTTACAAATCTAAAGGTTTCATGGTTCGTGAAGAATACAATCTGCCCCTTACAAAAGAATCCTATGAACATCTGAAACAAAAAACAGACGGAAGACTGATTCGGAAAAAACGGTATGTCATCCCTATCAAAAACGGACTTTCTATTGAACTAGATGTTTTTGAAGGAGAGCTTGCCCCTCTGCTTCTTGCAGAAGTCGAATTTCCGGATGAAGACACCGCCTTCAACTTTATTGCACCAGACTGGTTCGGCGAAGATGTCACTTTTTCTTCCCGCTATCACAACAGTACGCTCAGTTCTTTAACGCCGTAAAGTCAACTTTTTGTTGCACTTATGCATATCGATACAATTTGTTGCATAGATATCTATTTATAAGGAAAGTTGCTATAATTTACTAAGATTTCGACAATTCCTTGTAAATGGAGGTGCAAGCAATGTCTAACATCCAACTGGTCGAGAACTTACACAGACTTAGAAAAGCACATCATTACACACAGCAGCAGATCAGTGACTTGCTCAACATTTCCAGACAGGCTTACTCTAATTATGAGACAAGCAAGCGTACGCCTGACCTTGATTCCCTGATTAGACTCGCTGATATATACAAAGTATCTTTAGATCAGCTTGTCAATCAAACCTGTGCCGGAAACGGCATTATCAATGAGCGAAAAGGACCATTCACTCCTGCAATGGAGATTGACAGTGCCGATACGGTTTATCTGACAAAAGAAGAAGTAGCTCTGATTCAAAAATATCGGATGCTGCCACCTGATGAAAGACAACTTGTCGATAAACTTCTGAAATGAAACTGCAAAAAGCACGGTATATCCTGCCGGACCCCGGCAAATGATATGCAGCGTGCTTTTTTCTCTTTTCTCCGATGTTATTATGCTCCCAGAAAACGTTCATGTACTGCGTTAACTGCCCGCTCTACATCACCTTCATTAATTAGTACCGTAATTTTTACTTCAGATGTAGAAATCATATGAATATTGACTCTTGCATTTGTCAGAGCTTCAAACATTTTTGCGGCAATTCCCGGATTGCTCATCATTCCCGCTCCAACGATGGAAAGTTTAGCAACATCTTCCTGGCAGTTGATTTCCTGGATTGTCAATTCTTCTTTATTAGCCTCTAAAATCTCCAATACCTCTTTTAAATCATCTCTTGCTACTGTAAAAGATATGTCTTTTGTTCCTTCACGTCCAACGGACTGAAGAATAATATCCACATTGATATTTTTCTTCGCAAGTGTATTGAAAATTTTAAACGCAATTCCCGGTCTGTCTTCAATACCTATTACCGAAATTCTCGCCGTATTTTTGTCAGATGCCACTCCGCTGACTAATAATTTCTCCACTTTTACTACCTCCTTGACTACTGTACCTTCCTCTTGATTCATGCTGGAACGTACAACCATCTGTACACCGTACTTTTTCGCCAGTTCCACTGAACGGTTATGCAGAACCCTGGCTCCCATAGATGCCAGTTCCTGCATCTCATCATAGCTGATTTCTTTCAGCTTGCGTGCGGTAGGTACAATGCGTGGATCCGCAGTATAGACACCACTGACATCTGTATAGATTTCACATACATCTGCATGCAGAGCGGCTGCAATTGCAACCGCTGTTGTATCCGAGCCTCCGCGTCCCATGGTCGTATAGTCTTCGTATTTATTGACACCTTGAAATCCTGTTACAATAACAATTTTTCTGTATCCCAGTTCGTGCAGGATTCTCTCAGTCTCTACTTTTTTAAATCTTGCATTACCGTAGACAGAGGTACTATGCATTTTTACTTGAAACGCATTCAGTGATACCGCCGGTATTCCCAACTGATGAAATGCCATCGCCATCAGCGAAACAGAAATCTGCTCTCCCGTCGTCAGAAGCATATCCATCTCACGTTTTGATGGATTTGGGTTAATTTCCTTCGCTTTTTCAATCAGATCATCTGTCGTGTCTCCCATTGCAGACAGTACGACAATCACATCATTCCCTTGTCGGTAATCTTCCGCACAACGTTGTGCAACACGGAAAATACATTCTTTGTCAGCAACAGAACTGCCGCCGAATTTCTTTACTATCAGCATTTCTTCCTCCTGATCTCACTGTTCAGCTTGAACAGAACTTTACTTTAATTCAAACAGATGGGAAAGAAGCATATGTCCTTCCCTCTCAAAAATCCCTGTTTTGAGTCCTGTTTTTTCAGAATAAACAGGCATTCCTTCCACACTTTTTCTTGTATCATACAGCAAATACGGCACTGGATTTCCTGTGTGAGTACGCACACAGATTGGTGTCGGATGATCCGGCAGAATCAGAAGCCGAAAATCCATCCGGATATCTTCCAGTTCTCCCACCATTGGTCCTATGATCAGTTCATCAATATTTTCAATGGCTTTTATTTTATTCTGAACATTTCCCTGGTGTCCCATTTCATCCGGAGCTTCAATATGTACATATACAAAATCATAACCATGTACAGCAAGCGCATCCACTGCTGCTTCTGCTTTTCCTGTATAATTTGTATGAAGACCGCCATTTGCACCTTCTACTGTTATATTATCCATATCTGCACCAACCGCAATCCCCTTTAGCAAATCAACGGCTGAAATCATGGCACCTTTTTTTTCATATTTTTCTTCAAAAGAAGTCAGCGCAGGTCTCGTGCCTGCCCCCCAGAACCATACGGAGTTTGCGGGATTCAAACCTTTTGCCCGCCTTTCCTGGTTAAGCGGATGTTCATTCAAAATACGGTAACTTGTCTCCATCATTTCCCGAAGTACCGCATCTTCCGGCAGATAATCACCAATTTTCTTCGTTAAAATATCATGCGGTGCTGTCAAATCAACCAGACTACCGTACTTATGAATCAAAAGATGGCGGTAGCTTGTTCCCACATAGAACTCATACCCGGCTCTTTTCATTCCCTGCATCAATGCATCCATTAAGACTGCGGCATCTTCCGTACTGATTTCTCCTGCACTGTGATCCAGAATTTTCTTATCCTCATAAGATTCCTCTTCTTCCGACAATGTCACCAGATTGCATCTAAAAGATATATCTGTCTGCTCCATGTCTACACCGATACTCAGTGCCTCTAACGGAGACCGTCCTGTATAATATTCTTTGGGGTCATACCCGATAACAGAAAGATTTGCGGTATCACTTCCCGGAGCCATCCCTTCGGGAACTGTTTGTACCATTCCAATCTCTGATTCCTTCGCCAGCCGATCCATGTTCGGGGTATGTGCGGCCTCCATCGGTGTCATACCGTTTAATTCTTCCAACGGTTCATCTGCCATTCCATCACATAAAATCACAATATATTTCATACAGACTCACCCCTCTACTCGGATTCGATGCAAAATTGACGGGAATTCTTTCACACATTCGTCAAATGTGCCTTCTGTCATAACCTGAGTCAGGAATCCAAACTCATCTTTCAGTTCTTCCAACTGCACCACTTCAACTGGACCAAATTTACTCTCCAGATGTGCTTTCAGTGCCTCCGGCTGCCCTTTTATCCGTACAAAGAAGCGTTTACTTGTATCTGCAATTGGCTGCAGTTCTATTTTCTCATCCTTCCACATGGTCATAATATTCCGGTTCAGATGTTTCGCTTCATCTACGATATCTGCGACAACTGCACTGGCTGTCGGAAGTTTCCCTGCTCCGCTTCCATAAAACATCGCATCTCCCAATACATTTCCGTGTACAAAAATTGCATTGAATACATCATTGACATTATACAGTGGATGCTCTTTGCCCAAAAGATAAGGAGCTACAATTGCATGGATGTGGTCCGCATCTCTTCTGCTGCTTGCCAGAAGCTTGATTGTCATCCCCATCGCCTTTGCATACATCATATCCTGTTTAGAAATCTCTGTGATTCCCTCTGTATAAATATCTTCAAAATCCACCTGATGACCGGAAATCAAAGAGGAAAGAATGGCAATCTTACGACATGCATCATATCCTTCCACATCCGCCTCCGGATTGCGCTCCGCATACCCTTTTTCCTGTGCTTCCTTGAGGACTTCATCATAGTCTGCACCTTCATAGAACATTTTACTGAGCATATAGTTTGTTGTGCCGTTCAGAATTCCTGTTATCTCTTCAATCTCATCGGCTGTCATAGAAGAGTTCAAAGGACGGATAATCGGAATTCCGCCACCTACACTCGCCTCAAACAGGAAATTGATATTTCTTTCCCGTGCAATGGACAGAAGCTCTGCTCCATGTTTTGCAACAAGAGCTTTATTTGATGTTGCAACACTTTTTCCTGCTTCCAGACACCGTTTTACAAATGTATACGCCGGCTCTACACCGCCCATCACCTCTACAACAATCTGAATTTCAGGGTCATTTACAATAAGATTGAAATCATGAACAATCTTTTCCTGTATCGGGTCTCCCGGAAAGTCTTTTAAATCCAGAACATATTTTACATAGATTTCATCCCCGACTCTCTGATTAATGCGTTCTCCGTTCACGTTTAACACTTCAATCACACCGGAACCAACCGTACCGTATCCCAAAACCGCTATATTTACCATTTCCCTCTCCCTTTCCTTTTCTCTATTTCATACTCAAATATGCATTGATGAACGGATCCAGATTTCCATCCAACACACCATTTACATTACTGATTTCCATATTCGAACGATGATCTTTTACCAAAGTATACGGCTGCATGACATAAGACCTGATTTGACTTCCAAATCCGATTTCTTTCACTTCACCGCGGATACCTGATACCTTCTCTGCCTGCTCCTGCTGCTTAATCAAATACAGCTTCGCCTTCAGCATCTGCATCGCCTTATCTTTATTCATGTGCTGCGACCGTTCATTCTGGCATTGTACAACAATCCCCGTGGGGAGATGTGTAATACGAACTGCAGAGGACGTCTTATTGATATGCTGTCCTCCCGCACCGCTGGAACGATACGTATCAATTCTCAAATCATCATCATTAATCTCAATATCAATGTCTTCCTCAATATCTGGAATTACGTCACAGGATGCAAAGGATGTCTGACGTTTTCCCGCCGCATTAAACGGAGAAATACGCACCAGACGGTGTACCCCCATCTCCGAGCGGAGGTAACCATATGCATTTTCTCCCTGCACTTCAAAGGTCACGCCTTTGATTCCGGCAACATCTCCTTCCAGATAATCCAGGACTTCCACTGAAAAACCTTTTTTTTCTGCCCATCGGCTGTACATACGGTACAGCATATTCGTCCAGTCACAGGACTCTGTACCACCTGCTCCGGCATGCAGTGTGACAATGGCATTGTCCCGGTCGTACGGCCCTGTCAGAAGAGTCTGGATGCGCAGTTCTTCAAACTCTGTTTCAAACTGTCCCAGCTCTTCTTCAATTTCCGCACATGTTTCTTCATCCTGCTCTTCTTCACTCATTTCAATCAGAAGGCCGATATCTTCATAATCTGTAAATAATTTTTCAATCTGTTTTACCGAATCCTGCAGCCCTTTTAACTGCTGCATCGTATGTCTGGAATTCTCAGGATTGTCCCAGAATCCCGGTTCTTCAATTGTTCTTTCTAATTCTTCAATCCGCTCTTTCTTTGACGCCAGGTCAAAGTGAATCCCTCAAAT
>CASERA010000142.1 GCA_949290175.1 uncultured Ruminococcus sp. | reverse complement strand
GAAAAGTATCTTCCAGATTGTCCGTCGGAAACCCTTGTGTATCCGCATTCAATTTGAGCTGCTCTAATGTTCCTTCAAACAACAGATGGCCGTGATTAAGAATACCGATATTATCTGCCATCAGTTCAATTTCAGAGAGCAGATGGGAAGATACTAATACTGTACAATCAAATCTTTGTGGCAGTGAGCGGATAAGTGTTCTGATTTCGTGGATACCTACGGGGTCAAGTCCATTTGTCGGCTCATCAAGGATAAGTATGGGTGGTCTGCCAATCAAAGCACTTGCAAGCCCTAACCTCTGCTTCATACCAAGAGAGTATTTCTTTGCAAGCCTGCCTTTGTACGGTGTAAGGCCGACAAGCTCCAGAGCTTCAGAAACGGCAGACTTTGGCAAACCTAAAATTTTGCGGACAATATCCAGATTTTCCTCACCGCTTAAATTTCCATAAAAGGAAGGGGCTTCAATAAATGAGCCGACCTCTTTCAGAATTTCCACACGGTTTTCGGGATATTTCTTCCCGTCAATCACGAAAGAGCCACTTGTAGGCTTTGTTAATCCGAGGAACATCTTCATTGTGATTGATTTGCCTGCTCCATTCGGACCGAGAAAACCGTAAACTGTTCCTTTTGAGATATGAAGATTAATTCCGGATACGGCGGTAAAATCCGCATAAGACTTTGTTAAGTTTTTTGTTTCAATAATATTCATACTGTTTAACTCCTTTCTCATTGCTTCTTCATTTTACAAGCTCAACCTTGTGATAACCTTCTCTCTACCTTACATCTGTCTTACATTTTCCCGCACATTAGGAAAAGTCAAAAAAACTGTGTTATAATTAGAAGCAGAAAGAAGGTGCCATATGGATTTTGAGTACTTAAAATGTAAACGCATACTGCTTGTTGACGATGAGCAGGAAATTTTGGATATGGTTGTGTCTATTTTGAAAGCAGAGGGATTTAGCGATATAGAAACCGCTAAAACAGTCAAAGAAGCACTCTCTTTAGCTGAAAGGTTTAAGCCAGAGCTTGCCATACTTGATGTAATGCTGCCAGACGGCGACGGCTTTTCCTTGATGGAACAGATAAAACAGGTGGGCGAATATCCAATACTTTTTCTGACCGCTCGTGGTGAGGACGAGGATAAATTCAAAGGTTTTGGTCTGGGGGCTGATGATTATGTAGTAAAGCCATTTCTTCCGAAAGAGTTGACTTTCCGTATTATGGCAATCCTACGCAGAAGCTACAAAGATGAAAATCCTCTTGTGAAATTGCAGAACAGCGAAATAGATTTTGACCGTGCAGAGGTTATCAAAGGCTGTGAACACATTGCACTGACAGCAAAAGAACATGATATTTTGACTGTCCTGTACCGTAATGCAGGTCGTATTGTTACAATTGACGCTTTATGTGAAGCGGCGTGGGGCGAAAATCCTTTCGGCTATGAAAATTCTCTTATGGCTCACATTCGCCGTATCAGAGAAAAAATCGAATTAAATCCCTCACGTCCTGCATCTTTAATCACAGTCAAAGGATTGGGATATAAGCTAATTGTGGGGGACAAATAATATGAAAAGTATACCTAAACTGATACGGCGTTTTATCGGTATCCTGCTTCTTTCTTCTGTATTGCTTATTGTTTTGAATTTCATATTGTTAGCCGTATATGCTTCAAGTCAGGCACCAAATGCCCACCCCTGGAAAACTGCTGAAGAAGTTGCTGAAAACTTACATCAAGACAGTAAAGGGTATGTTTTGTCCGATGATATTACCCTTGAACTAAAGAATTCTGATGTTTGGGCAATCTTTATAGACAACAGCATAATGCAGGTAGTTTGGCAAACTGATAATCTGCCAGAAACCGTGCCAATGTCATATACAATCTCGGATATAGCAAGTCTGACCCGTGGTTACATAGATGGATATCCGACCTTTACAGGGGAAGCTGAAAATGGTCTTGTTGTTCTTGGCTATCCCAAGGACAGCTTTTGGAAACATATGTGGCCAAGTTGGGATTATCAACTAATTGCCAACTTGCCTAAAACTGTTCTTTCCGTATTGGTAATCAATGTTACGCTGATTTTCATTATTTATGTTATCGCCAATTCCAAGCTGTTAAAATCCGTTAAACCGATTGTCAACGCCTTACAGGCTTTGCCTACAGAAGAACCTGTTTATATCAAGGAAAAAGGATTGCTGTCTGAGCTTGCAATGAGTATCAACAAAACCTCTGAAATTCTGCAATCTCAAAGCAGGCAGCTCCGCAGAAAAGAAACCGCAAGGGCAAATTGGATTGCAGGTGTATCGCACGATATAAGGACTCCTTTATCAATGGTTATGGGCTATTCAGGCCAGCTAAAAGAAGATATACATTTAACTGACGATGTGCGTCAAAAAGCTACTGTTATTGTAAAACAGAGTGAACGAATGAAAAACTTAATCAATGACCTTAATTTAGCTTCCAAATTGGAGTACAATATGCAGCCAATCAATCCTACAAGGGAAAACATGATTGCTATTGTTCGGCAAGTTGTGGTTGATTTCATGAATATGGATATTGATGATAAATACCCGATTGAATGGGAAACAAATGAAGCTCTGATGTGCTGCCCTATAAATGCAGACAAAGATTTAATTAAGCGGGCAATCAGCAACCTTATTCAGAACAGCATCAATCATAATGAGCGTGGATGTAAAATCTATGTCAACGTTACAATTGAGAACGAAGAATGCAGTGTAGTGGTTTCCGATAATGGTGTAGGAGCAACCAATGAGCAGATAACAAAACTCAATAATTCTCCTCATTATATGGTTTGTGATAAAAATATCACTGAGCAACGCCACGGTTTAGGACTTCTTATCGTGAAGCAGATTATAGCTGCTCACAGCGGTACAACTACTATCGGGCATAGCTCGCATGGCGGTTTCTCTGTAGAACTTACATTACCAGTGCAGAAATAAAAAACAGAGCCGATGATCTGAGAGATATTCCAGCACCAATTGCTGCAAAAATTACAAATAATGTTGTCTATAAATACCGAAGGGGACACCTCCTTATGTGAGGTGTCCCCTTATGCCGGCTGTTTCTGCCTGTCTCCTGTTTTCAATCGCAACCGATCCGGATTATGCTCTTTCCGGTTCGCCGTACGTCTCTCCAAATGTTTCCACAGTCACTCTTTTCATAACCTGTGGCTCCAAAGGTTTATCACTGTAATCTGTTGCAACTTCCGCAATTTTATTTACAATATCCATTCCCTCTGTAATTTTTCCAAATGCTGCATATGCTCCGTCCAGATGCGGTGCTTTCTTATGCATAATAAAGAACTGAGAACCTGCAGAATCAGGATGCATTGCACGCGCCATAGAAAGTACGCCCTCATCGTGTGCTAACTCATTTGTCACACCATTTTGAAGAAATTCGCCTTTGATTGTGTATCCAGGGCCTCCCATTCCTGTTCCATCCGGACATCCGCCCTGAATCATAAAGCCACTGATTACACGATGAAATGTAAGTCCATCATAAAATCCCTTGTTTACAAGGGAAATAAAATTATTTACCGTATTTGGGGCGATTTCCGGATATAATTCCGCTTTCATAATATCGCCGTTTTCCATTTCAAATGTTACAACTGGATTTGCCATATTAAACTTCCTCTTTTCTTTCAAATTGCATGCTTCCAAATATTAAGAAACTGCTGTATGGGAATATTGTAACGGATTCTTTATCTTTCGTCAATCTGTACACCAGACGGCTGTTTTTTTAGTTACTCATGCCATTGTCCATTTAACTGCCGGCAAGTATACTTAATTACAGAGAACAACGAAACTTTATTTTTAAGGAGGCTATACAAATGGCAAGCTTATCATTAAAAGGCATTCAGAAAATTTATCCAAATGGATTTCACGCTGTAAAGGACTTCAACCTGGATATCGATGATAAAGAATTCATTATCTTCGTAGGACCTTCAGGATGCGGTAAATCCACCACTCTTCGTATGATTGCAGGTCTGGAAGATATTTCCGGCGGTACACTGGAAATCGACGGAAAAGTTATGAACGATGTAGAGCCAAAAGACAGAGATATCGCGATGGTTTTCCAGAACTACGCTCTGTATCCTCATATGACAGTATATGACAACATGGCGTTTGGTCTGAAACTGCGTAAGGTGCCAAAAGATCAGATTGATAAAAAAGTAAGAGAAGCTGCAAGAATCCTTGACCTGGAGAAACTGCTCGACCGTAAACCTAAAGCACTTTCCGGTGGACAAAGACAGCGTGTTGCCATGGGACGTGCCATCGTCCGTAATCCGAAAGTATTCCTGATGGATGAACCACTTTCAAACTTGGATGCAAAACTGAGAGTTCAGATGCGTATCGAAATTTCTAAGTTACATGAAAACCTGGGTGCTACTATTATTTATGTAACACACGACCAGACAGAGGCTATGACACTTGGTACAAGAATCGTTGTTATGAAAGATGGTATTGTTCAGCAGGTAGATACACCTCAGAACTTATACAACACACCTGCCAACCTGTTCGTTGCAGGATTCATCGGTTCTCCACAGATGAACTTCATAGATGCAGTTGTAAATGTCAAGGGTGATGACGTTACACTGACAATAGGAACGCATGTTCTTAAAGTTCCTGCTTCTAAGAAAAAAGCTCTGATTAATGGAAATTATAACGGAAAGACCGTTATCCTTGGTATTCGTCCGGAAGATGTACATGATTCACAGGCATTTATCAGCAACTCACCTGACAGTGTAATTGAATCTAATATCAAAGTATACGAGCTGCTTGGAGCCGAAGTATTCCTGTATTTCGATGTGGAAGGCACACAGTTTACAGCCCGCGTAAATCCACGTACAACACTGAGAACCGGTGACCATGCTGTATTTGCTCTGGACATGGAAAAAATCCATCTCTTTGATAAAGAAACAGAGTTGACGATTACAAATTAATGTTTTAAAATTAATATAATTAAAAATAGAGGGGCTGTACTATATGTGCAGCCCTTTCCTCTATCTGCCGGGAGAACATCTATGGATTATATCGCTGAATTGGACAAAGCATTGAAAGAATTAAACAAAGTAACGGGAGTTTCGCTGGAACTTCATCCCGAAACAGAGGAAGAAGCTCAGCAGGCACTTTCTCAAATAAAGCTGCTTTCATCTGCATATAAAGAAAAATACAACAAAACTCATTTCCTTCAGAGTCTGATGACTGACAGCATTCCCTCATATAATATATATGACCGGGCTGCACGTCTGCACATTGCACCTGAAGAACAACGTATTTTGTACTTATTGGAAACAGCACATACTTTTGACGGAACTATTACCGAAGTACTGAAAAATCTGTTTCCAACACAATCCGGAGCCTTTCTGGTGCCTCTGACCGAGTGGTCATTCGTCATTCTTTGTCCGCTAAAATTAATTTTCAAACTGAACGCATCTACCGACGGAATCCATCAGACTGCCCGCATGATCGTAGATACCCTGAATGCAGAAGCTCTTGTCCACGTCCGTGTTGCATACAGCAGAACTCTGGATACACTGTTGGACCTCTCATCGGCATTTCGTGAAACCAGCCTGGCGCTAAAAGTCGGTAAGCTGTTTTATTCTGAACAGACTGTATTTCCATATAACAAGCTTGGCATTGGCCGCCTGATATACCGACTGCCGTTTTCTCTTTGTGAAAATTTCCTTCATGAGATTTTCGGAGACGAGATTCCAGAATCATTCGATGAAGAAACCACCGCTACCGTCAATAAATTTCTGAAAAACAATCTGAATATTTCAGAAACCTCACGGCAGCTGCACATGCACCGCAACACATTAATTTACCGGCTGGATCAAATACAAAAGGGTACCGGCCTTGATCTTCGTAAATTCGAAGACGCCATGACTTTTAAAATTGCTTCCCTGGTCATGAACTATTTACATACGGAAAGGAAAACGCCAAATGAATGATGCACTTTATGAACAATTAGTTACCCGTAAATCCCGTCCAACCGATATTGTAATCCGAATCCTTGTAATTGCCGCTCTGGCAGTAATTCTAGCCGTCGGAATACTTTTCATTGGCTCCCTTGCAGTCATTATTACCGTCATACTGGCACTCCTTGCATATTATTTTCTATTCTCAAAGCTGAATGTAGAATATGAATATATGCTGCTGAATCATGATTTAGAAATTGATGCAATCTACAATAAGGCAAAAAGGAAAAAAATGCTGACTCTGGATATCCAGCAGGCTGAAATTATTGCACCGAAACGTTCTCATCGGCTCGATTCAATTCGTCCGACTAAGACAAAAGATTTTTCTTCCGGTGCTGATTCTGATAATGTCTTTGCCATTATCATGCCTGTAGAAAAAGAAATTACCTGTATTTTCATCGAACCTGATGAAAAAATGGTGGCTCATATGCAGCAATGGATGGGAATGAAAATGTACTTAGATTGATTTTTATGAAAGGGGCTATCGGTTAATACCGATT
>CASERA010000141.1 GCA_949290175.1 uncultured Ruminococcus sp. | reverse complement strand
GGATGTAACTTTTGTTCCATTGCAGAAATTTTTGTATCGATAGGAATACCTGTCAGACAATGTGTTTTTTCTTCGGCAGAAATTGTATACCGGGTTGTTAGTTCCTGGGATTTTAAAACACTGTGGCTTACGATTCCATTACCGAGTTCCGCTGCCTGTCTAAGTATGTCTTCAAACTCTTTCCGGAAGGAATCTGCTTTCTGAATCCATTCGCTGTTCTTGCATGGGGACCCTGCCTCCAGGAACAGTGCATGCTCTCTCATAATTCTTGCGAAAAATAAGTGGGTATCAATGGAAGCGGTTATATAAAATTTCATATTTTAAATCCTTTTGTTTCTAATCTCTTGTTAGTATATGAAAAAAATTGAAAAAGGTTATGTTTTCTTGTATAATTAAATGAATAGATATGTGATTTGGAAGGGGTTGGTGTCAAAAAACTGATGCGTGAAAAAACTTGACTTCCCTATTGACATATGATACAATTTTCTGGCGAATGGAAGTAGGTCTTTTTTTTATGCCTAAATTTAGATGGGGTCGCATCCATCATGTAACATGTAAAGAGTAAATAAAAAGCGAGGTGGAAGTTGTGCGCACAAGAATCACATTGGAATGTACGGAATGCAAGAATCGTAACTACAACATGACCAAGGATAAGAAAGCTCATCCTGACCGCATGGAAACTAAAAAATACTGCAAATTCTGTAAATCACACACACTGCACAAAGAAACGAAATAGTCGTTGGAAGGAAGTGGACTTATGAGTGGAAAAACAGAAAAAGCTCAGAAAAAAAACTGGTTCAAAGGTCTTCAGGCAGAGTTTAAGAAGGTTGTTTGGCCGGATAAGAACACACTTGCCAAACAGACGGCAGCAGTTGTAACAGTTTCTATATTGTTGGGAGCGCTGATCTCAGTAGTCGACGCAATCCTGAAATATGGAATAGATTTTCTGGTGAAATAGCTGACCGAAGCGGAAAGGTGATTTTATGTCAGATGCAAAATGGTATGTAGTTCATACTTATTCCGGGTATGAAAACAAAGTAAAGGCTAACATTGATAAGACAATTGAAAACCGTCACCTGGAGGACCAGATTCTGGAAGTTCGAGTTCCTATGCAGGAAGTTGTAGAACTGAAGAACGGGGTTCAGAAAGCAAGTCAGAAGAAGATGTTTCCAGGATATGTCATGATTCATATGATCATGAACGATGATACATGGTATGTAGTAAGAAATACCAGAGGTGTCACAGGGTTTGTAGGCCCGGGGTCTAAACCGGTTCCTTTGGAAGAAGAGGAAATGGAGAGACTGGGAATCAAACAGGAGGATGTCGTAATTGACTTTGAGGTTGGCGATACTGTTACCGTGTTAAGCGGTGCATGGGAAGGAACTGTTGGAATGATTCAGACAATCAATGAACAAAAACAGAGCCTGTCAATCAATGTAGAGCTGTTCGGCCGTGAAACTCCGGTTGAACTGAATTTCTCAGAAGTAAGAAAGATGGATTAAAAAACCGTGGGAGGGATTTGTATCCCGCCAATACCACAAGGAGGTAATTAAAGATGGCAAAAAAAGTAGAAGGATATATTAAATTACAGATTCCAGCTGGTAAAGCAACTCCAGCACCACCGGTAGGTCCTGCACTTGGACAGCACGGTGTAAATATCGTTGAATTTACAAAACAGTTCAATGCTAGAACAGCAGATCAGGGAGACCTGATTATTCCTGTTGTTATTACTGTATACAATGACAGAAGCTTCAGCTTCGTAACAAAGACACCACCGGCAGCAGTTTTAATTAAAAAAGCTTGTAACCTGAAATCAGGATCCGGTGTTCCGAATAAGAACAAAGTTGCTACAATTACAAAAGCTCAGCTTCAGGAGATTGCTGAACTGAAAATGCCAGACTTGAACGCTGCAACAGTAGAAGCAGCTATGAGCATGGTGGCAGGAACTTGCCGTTCTATGGGTGTAACAGTAGAAGAGTAGAATTCTTGGTGATGTTCAGGGAATTTCTTCCGGTGTCTTCGGGAGAAAGGAGAGGAACGAACCGATGTTATATGTAAATTCACGAAAAAGTGGGAGGGGCACGATCCCGCCAATACCACAAGGAGGTTATTTGAAATGAAACGAGGAAAGAAATATATCGAAGCTGCAAAACTCATCGAAAGAGGAAATCTTTATGAGAAAGAAGAAGCAGTTGCATTAGTAAAAAGAGCAGCAGTAGCTAAATTTGATGAAACAATCGAAGCTCATATCAGAACAGGATGTGACGGACGTCACGCTGATCAGCAGATCCGTGGTGCGGTAGTACTTCCACACGGAACAGGTAAAAAAGTTCGTATTCTGGTATTTGCAAAAGATGCAAAAGCAGAAGAAGCAAAAGCGGCAGGAGCAGATTACGTAGGAGCAGAAGATCTGATTCCTAAGATCCAGAATGAAGGATGGTTTGAATTCGACGTTGTTGTTGCTACACCGGATATGATGGGTGTTGTTGGACGTCTCGGACGTGTACTTGGACCAAAAGGTCTGATGCCAAACCCGAAAGCCGGAACAGTTACAATGGACGTAACAAAAGCTATCAACGATATCAAAGCTGGTAAGATTGAGTACAGATTGGACAAAACAAACATTATCCATGTGCCGATTGGTAAAGCTTCATTTACTGAAGAACAGTTAGCGGACAACTTCCAGACGCTTATCGATGCGATCAACAAAGCAAAACCGGCAGCTGTAAAAGGTCAGTACTTAAAGAGCGTGACACTGACATCTACAATGGGACCTGGTGTAAAAATCAACCCACTGAAACTGGTTTAATAAAAATTTGTTGACATTGAAAATATAAAATGCTATTATAGTAAAGCAATTGACTGCCGAAGACAGCAGGTGCCGTAAGGCATAAGGAGAAAACGCCTGCCGAGGAAGCTCAGAATTCATAATAAGAATTTATGAACCTCTGCGTCTTTGGATGCAGAGGTTTTATTTATTTGGCAGTACACGCATAAAAAAATAAGGAGGTGTACCGAACGTGGCAAAAGTTGAATTAAAACAGCCAATCGTTGAGACAATTTCAGAAGAGATCAAAGACGCTCAGTCTGTTGTTCTTGTTGACTATCGTGGACTGACAGTAGCTCAGGATACTGAACTGCGTAAACAGCTCAGAGAAGCAGGTGTGGTTTACAAAGTTTATAAGAACACAATGATGAAGAGAGCTTTTGCAGGAACTGAATTTGAAGGTCTTGAAGGATGTCTGGAAGGACCAAGTGCGATTGCAATTTCTAAAGACGATGCGACAGCACCTGCAAGAATCCTTTGCAAATTTGCAAAAGGTGCAGAAGCTCTTGAATTAAAGGGTGGTGTTGTTGAAGGAACAGTTTATGATGTTGCAGGACTGACTGAACTGGCTCAGATTCCATCAAGAGAAGAATTGCTTTCCAAATTACTTGGAAGTATCCAGTCACCAATTACAAACTTCGCTCGCGTTATCAATCAGATCGCAGAGAAGGGTGGAGCAGAGGCTTGCGAAGCAGCTGTACCGGCTGAGGAGACAGCAGAAGCTCCTGCAGAGGAAGCAGCAGAGACTCCAGCTGAGTAATTGGAGCAGATTGTATCTGAATGCAGGATAATGATGCATATCAGAGTATGTTTTAGAAATAAAAACAAAGTTGAAAATATGAACAAATATGGAGGATATAAAAATGGCTAAATTGACAACAGCTGAAATGATCGTAGCGATCAAAGAGTTATCAGGATTAGAGTTAAACGAGCTTGTAAAAGCTTGTGACGACGAGTTCGGCGTATCTGCAGCTGCAGGCGAT
>CASERA010000140.1 GCA_949290175.1 uncultured Ruminococcus sp. | reverse complement strand
TTCTTTCAGGTCTTGCTTATGAAAGTGGCGCAACAGGCTATTATTTCGGTGAAAAATCAGACCATATGAGTACCCCTGCTATTCCTACCGAAGAAAAAAGACTGGAACTGGCACAGACTGGAATTCAGTTAATTCACCGGCTGGTAGAATTGATGGATATTTCCAAAATCACAGAGGATTTAAGACTTCTGAAATCTTTTGAAGACAAAGTTATGGAGCGGTATCCGTGGACACCAGCTGCATTTCATAAAAGTTTAGATAAATAATGCTTCTTCTATTATTATAAAAGTGATAACCAAAAAACCAGACTGGTCCAAAAGTGATTTGTCTGGTTTCTTTCTATTTTTCAATAATTTGAGTCGATTTTATCTTCTTATTTTATTTACTGCGAAACGTAGCGTAATATCCCCTCATTCTAACTTTCCAGCTGAAATGAAATAAAATCAATTGCTCCCATTCCACAGTATCGGAAGTATAATGGGTATTCTCCGGTTACCTCTTTTGTTTCGGTGAAAAACCATTGCGTTTTTCTACTCTTCAGAAAAATGGGTATTTCTGCGATTATATAATCAAAATCCTGATCCAGCGAAACCTGCATATTTCCTTTTCCGCTCCCTTTTATTTCTACACAGATTTTGTTTAGATTCTCGAATCTAAAATATTTGAAGCCTGCCACTGCCCCATCTCTCATATTCGCGATATACTGTACCGCACAAACATCTCCATCTTTTCTATCCTGTGTAAAATACGGATGCTGGGCATACTTTTTTCTGGAACGTTTTACATCATATCTTCCTGCTCCTTCTCTGCTCCAGAGGTTACATGCAATTCGAGCCTCATATTTTCCACTCCCTTGCAGCACTCCTGGATTCAGTCCACAGCTGGTCAGTTCCGCCTGCTCAAAACTGCCGTCTGCTCTGCGGACTAACCGTTCAGCACAAGCCTGTCTGCTATATGAAGTACGGTCTGTATGCCGATGATAAAAAATATAATACTGCCCGTTTAAACAAAGCATTCCTCCATGATTGTTTCCACAGTAGTTTCTTCCATTTACTTCACTTGTACACCCATTCAGATACATATCACAATTACTAACAAGAACACCTCCATAACGGAAACCTTCTACCGGTCTGTCACTTACCGCATAGCAAAGTTCATGATTATGTTTGGAGGAGTATACAAAGTAGTATTTTCCTTCATATTTTCGTATGGAACTTGCTTCAAAGAATTCATGCCCTTCAAAAGTCCCCTCACCATTCTTGGGAAACAGCAGTTTCTGCGGAGTTTTTATAGTCATCATATCCGACTCCAGCTCCAAAACATATCCCCCCTCATATTTCAGCTTTTTTCTTCCTGTTACAACTGATGGAATTGGCGTATAAAACCCCGAATATAAATACACCTTTCCATCATCATCTACCAGTACTCCCGGGTCAAAAGGAAAGGCATCTCCTTTGCCCCTTCCCCAAAGGGTACCGTCCTTATATTGGATGTGTCCCAAATGCTCATATGTACCAGCCGGTGTATCACATACTGCGACTCCCATGAGTCCCATAAAATCAAAAGTATAATAGAGGTAGAAACGCCCGTCTGTTCCCTGTACGACATCCGGTGCAAATAACAGCCTCAGCCCCAGGAAATTTTTAGGATCCTGATTTTTCTTGTAAATGACACCCTCATATTTCCAATCCGCCAGATTATCAACCGGAGCTGACCAGCACACGTAATCATTCATACAAAACATGCTTGCGTGAAATCTGTCATGAGAACCGTATATGTACACACGATTGCCAAATACACGTGGTTCTCCGTCCGGAATATACTCATATCCGGGCAAATATGGATTCAATGCCTGTTTTTTCATCTTCTTACCTCGTTTCTGCCTGTCCGCGCAGCTTTTTATAATAAAATCTCAATTTCTCTATCACAATCGTCAAATATCTCAACACCGGTTCTGTTGCAATGGCAAATACAACAAACAGCATAATACATTTTGTCGTCATTCCTGTAATTGCAAACACGTTATTTAAAAAGACGCTGCAGAACAAAAGACCTGCAATACATCCGCCTAAAATAACCGCACGCATTTTATTCATCGGAGCGCTGATTTTATACAGAATCATAAAGCCAACAATTGCGAGCAGCATCGTCGCAGCCGTAGAAATGTCTGTGGAACTCACGCCAAATGTCTGTCCGAAAATTACCAGTGCTCCAACCGCCAGCACATCTGTCAATGCGGCAGGCAGCGCTTTTAAAAAGACATTAGTCAGAAAATGTCCTTTTATGATATTTTTATTCGGCTCTAATGCCAGGAAAAATGCCGGAATACCGATTGTAAACATACTAATCAGCGAAATTTGTGACGGTTCCAGCGGATATGTAAACATAAATACAACAGATGCCAGGGATAGCAGGAAGGAAAAAATATTCTTAACCAGAAACAAACTGGCTGAACGCTGAATATTATTCACTACCCGTCTTCCCTCCAAAACTACCTGAGGCATACATGAGAAATCTGATTCCAGCAAGACCAGCTGAGAGGCCTGTGCTGCTGCTTCGCTTCCCGATGCCATCGCGATACTGCAGTCGGCATCTTTTAATGCCAGCACATCGTTAACCCCATCTCCCGTCATGGCAACCGTCTTTCCTTGTTCTTTCAAAATCTGTACAAATTGGCGTTTCTGATTTGGTGTCACCCGACCAAACACTGTATTTTTCAACACAGCTTCCCGCATCTCTTCATCCGTTTTCAATGCAGACGCATCCACACATCTCTCCGCATTGGCAATTCCCGCAGTCTTTGCTACCTCACAAACGGTCAGAGGATTATCTCCTGAAATTACCTTTACTTCTACTCCCTGCTCTGCAAAATAGGCAAAGGTTTCTTTTGCTTCTTTTCGAATTGGATTCGCAAGAAGTACATATGCAAGCGGTGTAATTCCTTTTTTGAGCGGTTTTCCATCAATTTCACCGTCATAGATACCAAATACAAGTACACGTGCTCCTTTTAATGCATACTTATTAATTGTTTCCGTATAATCTTCATAGTTTTCTCTTAGAACAAATTCTGGGGCTCCTAATACATAAGCACCATCTTCAAAGGTGACGCTGCTGTATTTTGTCGCAGAGGAAAACCCCGTTTTGGATACTGGTATTCTTCCTGATGAAGTTGTAAAGTAGCGTTTCATCGCTTCCATGGTAATATTATCTTTACTCTGAGCCGCTGTAAAATCTCCCAGCACCGCCATGAGGTCTCCCGTCTCTTTTGATTGATATTCTTCTGTTGGAATCACATCCTGAACTTCCATTGTGTTTTCTGTTATAGTTCCTGTTTTATCTACACAGAGAACATTGATTCTAGCCAGTGTCTCAATACATTTCATATCGTGAAGCAAAACTTTCTTCTGTGCCAGACGAATCGAACTGACTGCCAGTGCCACACTTGCCAACAGATACAATCCTTCAGGGACCATACCAATAATTGCTGCAATCATAGATGTTACACTCGAGCGGAATCCTTCTTCCTGCAAAACGAACGCCTGTAAAAATAATACAATCCCAATCGGAATAATTGCAATTCCCACACATTTCACCAGCTTGTCCAGTGAACGAATCATTTCAGACTGCTCTCCATCCTGCATACCCTTGGCTTCCATCGTCAACTTTGAAATATAGGAATCTTCTCCTACTTTTTCCAGCCTTGCATGGCACTGACCGGAAACAATGAAGCTTCCGGACATCAAACTATCACCTTTTCGCTTCGTAATTTCATCAGATTCTCCGGTGAGAAGGGATTCATTGACCTGTACTTCTCCTGCACAAACTTCTGCATCTGCACAAACCTGACTTCCAGCTTTGAAAATTACGATGTCATCTAATACCAGCTCTTCTGCATCAATCGTACTGCTCTTCCCGTCCCGAACTACTGTTACATGCGGTGCATTCATCATTGTCAGATTATCCAGAACCTTTTTCGCTCTTGTTTCCTGTATAATTCCAATCAGTGTATTCAGAATAATAACCGGTAGAAACGTTAAATCCCGAAAAGATCCAACAACAATCAACAACGCTGCCAGTACTAAAAAAATCAAGTTAAAGTATGTAAATACATTATCCTGAACAATTTCTTTGATTGTTTTAGATGGAGGATCCACTGCCCGATTCGTCCATCCGTGCAGCCGGTGTTCCTGTACCTGCTGGCTGGAAAGTCCTTCTCTGTAATCCTTGCAATATCTGGTTGTTGGAATTCTTTTATTTTTTTCCTCACTTTTTTGTTCTCTTTTGTTTCTCTTCCGCATAATGTCTGCTTCATGCCTCCTGATATTTACAAATATAATCTGACTATATTCTCTTCTTTTGTTTCTCCATTTTATCACACTACATTCAATTTTCCAGAGTATTCTGGAAAACTTTAGAAAAACTTCAAAAACCGCAGATGTAAATTCTAAAAAAGGTTCAAATTCCTTGTTTTCTTACCTTGTTTCCCTTATAATAGTACAAGTATTTCAAAGAAAAGGACGAAGAGTTGATTTATTATGAGATTAAGAAGCAAACTTGCAATTAAATGTGCAAAAGGTACAAGTACCTTAATCAAAAAATTAAACCGCGGAAGCGGTGTGACCCTTCCCGGATACGTGGCAAGACTGATTGACCCAAACATTTTAAGCGAAATGTCATCTCAGATTCGGGAAAAAACCATTGTCACAATGGGAACTAACGGTAAAACAACAACGAATGCCATTTTGTATAAAGCACTGGAGGCTGAAGGTAAAACCGTCATCATCAACCGTACCGGCGCCAACATGCTCAATGGTATTATTTCTGCGTTCGTACTGGCAACAGACAAAAAGGGGGAACTTCATGCTGACTATGCCTGTATTGAGGTAGATGAAATTGCCTCTGTTCGTGTTCTTCCGCAGCTAAAGCCTGACTGTGCCCTGCTGACAAATATTTCTCGTGATCAGCTGGACCGTTTTGGAGAGGTGGATATTACTTTCGATAAACTGAAAACTGCAGTTACAAGTGTGCCGGATACAACACTGATCATCAACTGCGATGATATTCTCTCCTATTCTCTGGCAGAGAGCAGCAAAAATCCGTATGTTACGTATGGAATCAGTGAACAGATTTTCGACGATATTTCCCGCTCGGAAATCCGTGAGAGTATTTTCTGCCGAAACTGTGGAAAAAAACTGGAATATGACTTTTTCCACTACGGTCAGCTCGGACTCTATCACTGCCCGAACTGCGGGTGGAAACGCCCTGTTCCGGATTATACGGCTCAAAATATTACTCTGTCAGATGAAGTGTACTCTTTTGATTTGGAAGGTATGTATATCCATTCTACTGCGCGTACACCTTACAACATTTACAATACGTTATCCGCCCATGCAGCACTCTGTGCTTTAAAGGCTGACCATACCCACTTCAGGGAAATGATTGAGTCTTTTGACTATGGAAATAATCGGGAAGATATTTTTACAATCAATGGTGCACGTGTACAACTGCACCTTTCGAAGAATCCGATTGGATTCCAGCAGAAAATCTCTCTGATATTGAAAGACCCAAACCCAAAGGATATTATCATCCAGATTAATGACACTTATCAGGATGGAGAAGATGTTTCCTGGCTGTGGGATGTAGATTTTCAATACCTGGCAGACAGCAGCGCTGTCTCCATTACCACAACAGGAACACGAAAGCATGATATGGGACTTCGTCTGAAATATGAAGATATCCCATGCACTTCCACAGATGACCTGCGCTCCCGCGTGATAGAACTGACAGAAAATGGAACAAAAAATCTTTATATTATTGTTAATTATTCCGGACTCTATCGGACGAACCGGATGCTAAAAGAACTTGCAAATCCGCAGAATCATTCTCAGGAAGGAGGAAAACAGGCATGAAACTGACAATCGGACATTTATATCCTGATTTGCTGAACTTGTACGGTGACCGGGGAAATATCCAATGCTTCCGCAAACGCCTGGAATGGCGCGGAATCGAGGCAGAGGTTATTCCATTCCTCTCCGGAGACATGATTGATTTTACAAAACTGGATATTGTTCTTCTGGGCGGCGGCTCTGACAGAGAGCAGGAACTGGTTTGTACCTATTTAAAAGAAATCAAAAATGATTTCAAAGCCTATGTGGAAGACAACGGTGTTGTACTTGCAGTTTGCGGTGGCTATCAGCTTCTTGGAAAATATTATAAAACCGAAAAAAAAGTCATCGAAGGGCTTTCCATTCTGGACATCACAACCGAATGGCAGCCTGAGCGTCTGATTCGCAATATTGTCCTGAACAGCCCATTGTTTGATATGCCTGTTGTAGGATTTGAAAATCATGGCGGCCGTACTTATATCGGAAATCATACGCCTTTTGGAAAAGTATTTTATGGATTAGGGAACACTGGAAAATCAGGTTATGAAGGAGTTGTTTATAAAAACGTGATTGCAACTTATCTTCACGGTCCTTTACTTCCGAAAAATCCTCAAGTATGCGATTACCTGCTGGAGCGTGCATTGAAGAGAAAATACGTTGAAGATGTGATTCTGGAGCCGCTTCCAGATGAACTGGAACAAAAAGCAAACAGTTACATTACGAACCGATATAGCGATAAGAAGTATATTTTAAAAGAAACGATTAAGCGATACACATAAAAGAAATCGGATAAATTCCATTTGAATTTATCCGATTTCTTTTTACTTCATATTATTTATTTTTTTTGTTTTTACGAAATGCTGCTTTTACTGCTTTCATCAACTGGATAATCGGCAGATTTACTACTGCCAGGCCGTATACAATAAATAACTGCTCAATTGTAAGGCTCTGTACTTTAAATACATTGTGCAGTCCAGGAATTACCATAACTCCGGTAATCAACACCAGTCCCAGCAAAAATGCACCAATCAGATATTTATTATTCCAGAATCGATTTGTAAAAATCACCGGATAATCTGATTTACAGTTAAATCCATGTACCAGTCTTGCCGAACAAAGTGTTCCAAATGCCATTGTACTTCCTAAAAGTGCATTTCCACCATCTCCGGTATGGTATCCAATCACAAATGCGATCATCGTCGTCACACCAATAGACAATCCTTCTGTTCCGATTTTTGCAAGGAAATCTTTTGTAAGAATCGATTCGTTCATCGGTCTTGGTTTCTGCTTCATTACATCTTGAGAATGAGGCTCTAATCCCAATGCAATCGCCGGAAGACTATCAGTCAACAGGTTAATGAAGAGCAGATGAACCGGAGCAAACGGTACCGGAAGTCCTGCAATGGATGCATACAACACTGCCAGAATCGCTCCAAAGTTTCCTGATAAGAGGAATTGAATGGAATTCTTGATGTTCTGATATACATTTCTTCCGTTCTCTACTGCTTTTACAATGGTTGCAAAATTATCATCTGTCAGAACCATGGATGCTGCATCTTTCGCTACTTCACTTCCTGTAATACCCATAGCAACACCAATATCTGCCTGTTTCAGAGCTGGTGCATCATTGACACCGTCTCCTGTCATCGCAACAATATTATTTCTTTCCTGCCATGCACGGACAATTCGAATTTTATGCTCTGGGGAAACGCGGGCATAAACAGAAATCTTCTCTACAAAACTTTTCAGTTCTTCATCTGACATAGATTCTATATCTGCTCCCTCACATGCCTCTGATTCATCTTCAAGGATTCCAATTCTCTTAGCAATTGCTGCTGCCGTTACTTTATGGTCACCGGTAATCATAATCGGACGAATTCCTGCTTCTTTACATTCTGCGACAGCCGCTTTAGATTCTTCACGCGGCGGATCCATCATAGCAACCAGACCTAAGAAAGTCAGATTGTTTTCATGTTCTAAAGTCAGTTCTTCTTCACTGTCAATTTCTTTATAAGCAAATCCTAACACTCGTAGACCACTTCTTGAAAATTCCTGATTCTGTGCTTCAATTTTTCTTCTGTCCGCTTCTGTAATTGTACGGACTTCACTTCCAATTTGAATGTTTTCCATTCGATTCAGAAGCACATCAACGGCACCTTTGACTACCATGACATTTTTTCCGTCCAGTGTATGTTTCGTGGACATCATTTTTCTGTCACTGTCAAACGGATTTTCACTCTCTCTTGGATGTTTATCCCGGATTTCCTGGATATTAAGACCTAACTTACTGCCCAGATTAATCAAAGCTGTTTCCGTAGGGTCTCCAATTTCTACTCCATCCACATTTGTAGAATCATTACAGAGAATACTAAACAGCATTAATTTCTTCTGTTCCGGGTGCTCCAGATTGATTTCCTCTGCAGGAACTACGTTTTCATTTACGTAATACTGCTCAACTGTCATTTTATTCTGTGTCAGAGTTCCCGTCTTATCAGAACAGATGATGGACACGCTTCCCAGTCCTTCCACTGCCTGAAGCTTACGGATAATGGCATGTTCTCTTGCCATCTTCTGCGTACCAAAGGATAACACGATTGTTACAATTGAACTTAATGCCTCCGGAATTGCTGCAACTGCAAGTGCTACGGCAAAGAGGAATGCATCACCGATATTTCCGCCTCGAAATACATTGATTCCAAATAAAATCGCACAGAAAATCAGAATGATAATGGACAGCTTCTGACCAAACTGATCCAGATTCACCTGTAAAGGCGTTCTTTTTTCAGATGTTGTTTTCAGAAGGCTTGCAATTTTTCCTACCTCTGTTTCCATTCCGATTCCAGTTACAAGGAATGCTCCTCTTCCATATGTTACAAAACTGCCGGAATACACCATGTTAATTCTGTCACCAAGAGGAACTTCTCCCTCAATCACATCTGTATTTTTCTCTACACCCAGACTTTCACCTGTCAGAGCACTCTCATCTACTTTCAAACTGGCACTCTCCAAAATGCGTCCATCTGCCGGAATATAATCTCCTGCATCCAGCATAACAATATCTCCTACTGTTACTTCTGTGGACGGAATCTGAACCGCATTGCCGTCGCGAAGAACCTTTGCTTCGGGACCTGAAAGTTT
>CASERA010000139.1 GCA_949290175.1 uncultured Ruminococcus sp. | reverse complement strand
TATTTAACCTCTGGAGCAGAGCCTGCCGACATACTGAACTCATCCAGCCCCATACCGAGCAGAATTGGAACTGCTTTTAGATTGCTTGCAAACTCCCCACACATTCCAACCTTGATTCCTTCTTTATGTCCTGCTTCTATAATTTGATGAATTGCTCGCAGTACTGCCGGATGAAAAGAATCATACATCTGCGAAATCTTTTCATTTCCTCTATCCACTGCCAGAACGTACTGTGTCAGGTCATTGGTTCCGATGCTGAAAAAATCGGCATACTTAGCAAGTTCTTTGGCCATCATAACAGCTGCCGGCGTTTCCACCATAATCCCTACTTCTATCTTCTCAGCAAACTCCTTTCCCTCTACCTTCAATTCATTTCTGCATTCTTCTAACAGTCGGTTTGCCTGTTTCAGCTCTTCCACGGAAACAATCATCGGATACATAATACGGATTCTGCCAGATATTCCAGCTCTTAAAAGTGCCTTTAACTGAGTTTTCAGAATTTCTGTTTTATCCAGACCGATCCGGATTGCCCGATATCCCAGAAATGGATTTTCTTCCTTTGGGAATTCAAAATAGGACAATCCTTTGTCTCCTCCGATATCCAGTGTTCTAATCGTAAGCTCTTTTTCTCCCATGCATTCAGCTGCTTTTTTGTAAACTTCGTACTGCTCTTCTTCTGTCGGAAAATGATCATTTTCCATATATAAAAATTCGCTTCGGAACAATCCAATCCCATCCACGGAAAACTTCAACGCATTTTGAATATCTTCCAGATTTCCTACATTCGCACAGATTTCTACAGTTCTTCCGTCTTCTGTCACAGCCGGAAGCCCAGAAATCTCCAAAAGCTGCTTTAGTTTCTGTTCATATTCGTTCTTCTCACGTATGTATTTCTGTTTCACCTCTTTTTCCGGATTGATATACACGATTCCTTCTGCTGCATCCACAATCACATCGTCTCCGGACTGTATTTGCTCTAAAAGATCTTTTACACCGACAAGAGCCGGTATGCCCATCCCTTTCGCCATAATTGACACATGACTTGTAACTCCCCCACATTCTGTCAAAAATCCCTGCATGTATTTAAGATCCAGCTTCGCTGTATCAGATGGTGCAAGATCTTTTGCTACAATCACCACTTGTTCATGTATACCATCAAACCCGGTTTCTGGAAGCCCTTTCATTTTTCTAAGCAGACGGTTTTTGATATCAAACAAATCCGCTGCACGTTCCCTCATATATTCATTATCCATACTCTGAAATATAACAGCAAAATCTTCTACTGTCTCACACAGAGCAAGTTCTGCATTCAGATGTCCCGTCTCTATTTTTTCTTTTACTCCATCGTGCAGCGCAATATCCTGTACAAGTTCCAGATGTGCCGCAAAGATCTCATTTTTTTCAGACAGGGGAATCAAATCTTTTTTTACCATTTCCACTACATGCTCATAACGTTTTATTTCATCCTCTATCTGGTTTTCAGAAATTTCTTCTAAATCTGGTACAAGTTCTTCTTGCTTTACGACATAAGCCTTTCCCATTGCAATTCCGCTGGATGCAGTTTTTTCTACTTTCAGAACTTTCATTTTACTCTCCCATTTCACCTAATCCACTAGCGATTGCTTCCGTAATCACCTTCATATCTTCTTTTTCTGTTTCCCCGGAACACTCCACCATAATTTCTTCTCCACATTTAATTCCCGCCGCCATCAGAATCAAAACACTTTTGGGGTTCACCCGCTTCTCATCTTTCACAAGCGTTATTTCTGATTTGCATTCTGATGCAATTTTTGAAAGCAGGCTGGCTGGCCTCAAATGCAGCCCCGATGGATTGATTACTTTAATTTTTTCTTGTACCATATTTTCTTTCTCCTTTTCTTTTCAATTCTTCCTGCAATGTTCTCTGTACATAAATTTCAGGCACTTTTTTTTCTATGGTATTCAGCACATTTTCTGTCTGATATTTTGGAAACAATAGTTTTTGTCTGCTTTTGTTTGCCTGACATACCACTTGTATTTTTGAAGTCTGATATGCATTAATGTACACTTTCTGAATTTCCCTCCAAAATAATCGTTCAATTTCTTCATAAAATCAGGATTACCTCTTCCGCTAAACCCACAATCAATAATACTCATAAAATGTAATTGAACATCTGCATATCATCACTCTCATTTACGTTCATTATATCATTTATTTTGTATTATTTCAATCATATTAATTTATTTTATATGTTCTTTTACATATTATATGAACTTTCTCTCTTTATTTATATAATATTTTATATATTTGTTCAACATTTTCATAATAAAGAAAGAAGGTCCGAAAAGAATTTTTTATTCTTTCCAGACCTTCTTTCTTTCAATTTAAAGCATCTCTGTTTGTTTTTTATTTTCTCTGCTTTTATTATTTCTCTTCCAATGAAATCTGAACTACTGTCACCCCCTTCTCCCTTAGTCTTTGTACCTCTCCGGCATCTGCTTTTTCATCCGTGATCACACATTTGATTTCATTGGGATAGCAGCTTACAAAACTGCTATTATGACCAATCTTTGTATGATCTGCCAAAATATACGAGCTCCCGCTTACACGCTTCAGCATCATCTGATTAATATTCACTTCATTCAGTATTTCGGTTGTCATACCTGTTTCACTGGACAGTCCTACACATCCTAGGAAACTTTTCTTTGCCATTACCACACCAATGTTGTTCACAGTAAATTCACCGGTCAGTGCTGCCTTTGCCCCTCTGAGCTCCCCTCCACTCAAGATAATTGAAACATTAGGTGGACACGGGACATCAATCGCATGCCCATTATTCGTCACAACTGTAACATGTCTGCTTGTTATATACGGAATCATCTGCAGTGCGGTGGAACTTGTGTTGATAAAAATTGTATCCCCATCCTCTACCATCTTCGCAGCATATCTCGCAATTTTATCCCTATATCTTGTCACCTCATCCCGAGTATCTACTTCTTCTTTCTCATCGGCAATCGCCGCACCCCCATGAAACCGCTCTAGTTGCTTTTCTTTCTCCAGCTGCTGCAGATCTCTTCTGATTGTCAACGGGGAAACGGAAAGTTTCTGTGCCAGTTCATTCACAGACACATAACTATTTTCACGCAAAGCATGCAAAATCTGGTCCCTTCTCACCTTTATGGACTCTTTGCTGTTTTTCACGCCATCACTTACTTTCTTATAATTATATTTTTCTTCTAATAATTATAAGAATAGTTTTCAGCAGTGTCAACAAGTAGCTGTTAAAAAACACAATTAGCTGCCAAAAACCTGCTTAAATCAGGAAAGCTGGTGCCAAACACCAGCTTTCCTTGCTACTTCAATTTCCCATACTTTTCAAAACATTCCAGTGCATAAAGCATTGATTCCTTTGTCGTTCCGATTGCGTTTAAATATCCATACTCAACGCCTATAAGTCCTCCTTTTTCTGTTGCCCATTTTTCTACCAGTTCTTTTACCTCTTCTTCAATCAGCTTTTTATTTCCTGTCGGCAATGTAGCCTGAATATCAACTGCCACCTCAAAACATATTCTGCCTCTGCCAATTTTAGATATCTCATCAATTCCTACAAGCCGCGGCTGATGAATATTAATAATATCTACTCCCAATTCTATCAAATCTTCCAAAATATCATTGATTTTACCATCTGTATGAAAACGTATATCCATTCCGCATTCATGTGCTTTATCAAAAATTCTCTTATACTGAGGCTTGAAAATCTCACGAAACAGTTCAGGTGAAATCATCAGGCTGTTCTGTGTTCCCCAATCATCCGTAGTGTCATAGCAATGAATTCTTCCTTTTCCCAATCTGTATGCTTCTTCAATAATCCCGATCTGGTAGTCCGCCAACCTTTCTGCCATTTTTGAAATTGCTTCCGGCTCTACAATACAATCCATCAGTGTATTTTCAAATCCTCTAAGAAAATGCATTCGTTCAAAGATACATTGTGGACTATTCATCTGAACATAAAGACCCTTTGCCTCTGCCTCCGCAAGTGCTTCTTCAAGCCCATCAAACCTTCCTGGTGCTTTAGGATCCGGAAATACATAATCATCCAGGTCTTCTATATCCTCTATCGGAATATTGGTCGGCTGCCCCATATCGGATCCAGTTTCATCACTGCTTTCCCAGTAGCATCCCCATTCATCATACTCTCCATTTCTAGGACGTATCTTCTTCTTGACGCTATAAGTTCCTTCAGGTCTCTTATCTTCAGGTGGTAGCACAAAAATACGATATACATCTCCCTTTCCTGCAATGCGGCCAAACCTGAGTCCTATTCTGTCTGGCCCCGTAAAATTAATATTACCTTTTATAATTTCATAACCAGTCATATTTCTTCCCAGCCCTTTCTAACCATTTATTTTATCTCGTTTGGAAAATATTCTTTTATAGCTCCAATCAATTTTTCTGTCACTTCATTTACATTAATCAGATTTTTTGTCTCAACAATTTTTGCATTGCTTGGTGGAAGCATTCCAGACCACTCTGGGCTTGTCAGAACCAAATCCGTTGTTGTCAAATAGGTCATCGCCTCGCCAAATGCACAGGAATCTACGACTGCATCAATTCCATTCTGATCGCAGATCTTTTTTACATTAATTTTCAAAATTGTACTAGTTCCCATACCATTTCCACATACACATAAAATATTTAACATTTTTACCATCCTTTCCATTTACAACCTTTTCATTAATTTCTTAACCGGCAATCGGAATTCCAAGCAGAGAACCAATTCCCTTAAATATAGCGATAATCGCAACCCATAATGTTGCATAATCTGCACTTCCCTGCCACCAAGTAAGTTCCATCATGCTAACAGCCAGCGCTGAACCTAAAACCTGAATAATACCATTCACAGTGCAGATAATTGCTGATGCCTTCCAGCCACCGAATTTATTTGCGAAAACAGAGATTGTCGCATTATCAAAGAACAGTGGAATGAATCCCGGCACAATAAAAATGGGGGATTTAAATATAAGCAGTCCTAAAAGTCCCAAAATCTGTCCCAATGCACCAAAGAGAAGCCCAAGAACCACTGATTTTGGTGCAAATGCGAAGATTGCTGCACAGTCAACACCTGCAACCGCACCCGGCAGAAGTTTTTCTGAAATCCCTTTGAATGATACCATCAACTCCCCCACAAACATACGGACTCCGTTTAATAATACTACAATATTTGCGGTAAGAGTAAGCGCAATCCAGAAAAGCAATACAACATTGTTTGTCAGCCCTGTCTGATTATATGCTTCTACACTTCTCAGCCAGTCAATCTGATCTCTCCCCACAATCAACATAATAATTGCCGCTGAAATAAACATAATCAGTGCTGTTGCAATAATGCTGTCCTGCAGGAAATTTAACGATTCCGGCATCTTTTTCTTTTCAATATCATCCTTCTCCGGATTCCCAAGTTTCGGTGCAACTTTATATGCAACATAATCCATTACCATCTGCTGATGTGCTACAGTAAAATCCGCGCCTGTGATCAGATTAGTAGGCTTGATCAGAAGGGTGGAGCAAATCCCCCAATACAGTGCTGTAACAATGGAGGCAAGCAGAACGGTGGGAATCATTCCCATCCCCAAAAACCTCCAAACAATGTAGGTACTGATTCCAGCCTGCACGATCATGGCATTTCCGGTAAGATATACTGCCCTGATTTTTGTATACTTTCTAAGTGCAACTAACACCAGGTTCAAAATAAATGCAACAAGAAGAGTATAAATCCCCCAGGATGCCCCAGTTCCAGTTCCCAGAACAGTGTCCATTTTCTCATATGATGCATTCATTGTAGGATATGTATTTAATCCTGCGCCCTGAATACCCGTTGCATTCTGCAATGCAGTCAGGAGATACCCGAAATTTGCAATCAATGCTCCGGATCCCATTCCCATTGCCAGAATACCAATCGACGCTTTTGCCGCTCCCATAAGCGCTTTGGATACTTTCTGCTTCATCGCAATGTAACCTATAAATACGATAATCGCCATCAGAAGGAATGGCTGTCCAAATATCTGTTTTAAGAATAAATTCAATATACCATTTAGCATTTTCCTTTTTTCTCCTCCTATAAAAACCAATATTTAATCTGTCCGGGGACTTCTCTTTTGTTTCTTTATCTTTTTCACCTGGCTGCACAGTTCTTCTAAAAAGCGTCTGCATACTTTGCATCCAGTGCCATCAGATCTTCTTTATTTTCTACTTTTATCAACTCTTCTATGATATTTTCTGTAAGCAGCATTTCTGCAAGTTTTTCCATATTTTTCATATGTTCCTCATGATTTTTAGATGCCAGCACAAAGAACAGTACTGCATCTTTTTCAGGATTTTCTTTTTGGAAATGCACCTTCTCTCTGACTTTCATAAAGCTGACGGCTGTTTGATTTACTCCAACAGCTCCTTCCTGAGAATGCGGCATAGCAACATTAGGTGTGAACACAATATAAGGTCCATATTTTTTTACGCATGTGATTACAGAGTCCACATATGCCTGTTCTATGGACCCATCATTTAACAATGGTTGACAGGATGCGGCTACCGCTTCTTCCCATGTATCGAATCTATCATGAAAACAGACTCTATTTTTTTTTACTAGTTCTTTTAAAAACATTCCTTTGCCCTCCATCTTTTTAATAAACGAACGTTTTTGTTCATTTATTATGTTCTTTTTAAATTTATTCTTATATTATCATTTTTTTTGAATGTTTTCAATATTTTTATATGATTGATTCATTTTTAT
>CASERA010000138.1 GCA_949290175.1 uncultured Ruminococcus sp. | reverse complement strand
GCTGCAGCCAGTCTTGCAATCGGTACACGGAATGGCGAGCAAGATACATAATCCAGTCCAAGTTTATTGCAGAATTCAACAGAACTCGGATCTCCACCGTGCTCTCCACAAATTCCTACATGTAAGTTTGGATTCGCTGGCTTTCCTAATTTGATAGCCATTTCCATTAATTTACCAACACCTGTCTGATCCAGTTTTGCAAATGGATCATTTTCAAAAATCTTAGCATCATAGTATGCATCTAAGAACTTACCAGCATCATCACGAGAGAATCCATATGTCATCTGTGTCAAGTCGTTTGTTCCAAAGCAGAAGAAATCAGCTTCTTTTGCAATGTCATCTGCTGTCAGAGCTGCTCTTGGAATCTCTATCATTGTACCAACTTCGTATTTCAGATTACTTCCTGCAGCTGCGATTTCAGCATCTGCTGTCTCTACTACAAATTTCTTAACATATTTAAGTTCTTTAATATCTCCAATCAATGGAATCATAATTTCCGGTTTTACTGTCCAATCCGGGTGAGCGTTCTGAACATTGATTGCTGCACGGATTACAGCTCTTGTCTGCATCTTTGCAATCTCCGGATAAGTAACTGCCAGACGGCATCCACGATGTCCCATCATCGGGTTAAACTCATGCAGAGAATCGATGATTGCTTTAATCTGCTCTACTGTTTTGCCCTGAGCATCAGCCAGTTTCTTAATGTCATCTTCCTCTGTCGGAACGAACTCATGAAGCGGTGGATCCAGGAAACGAATTGTAACCGGATTTCCTTCTAAAGCTTCATATAATGCTTCGAAATCTCCCTGCTGTACCGGAAGAATCTTCTCCAGAGCTGCTTCTCTTTCTTCTACTGTATCTGCACAAATCATTTCACGGAAGGCTTCTATTCTCTCTCCTTCAAAGAACATATGCTCTGTACGGCACAGTCCAATGCCTTCTGCCCCAAGTTCACGTGCTCTCTTCGCATCGGCAGGTGTGTCTGCATTTGTACGAACTTTCATTGTTCTATATTTATCTGCCCATCCCATGATTCTTTCGAATTCACCGGCGATTGTAGCATCTACGGTCGGGATAATTCCTGCATAGATATTTCCTGTGGAACCATCCAGAGAAATAGCATCTCCTTCATGATACTCTTTTCCACCTAATGTAAACTTCTTATTTTCCTCGTCCATTACAATGTCACCGCAGCCGGATACACAGCATGTCCCCATTCCACGTGCAACAACGGCAGCGTGAGATGTCATACCTCCGCGTACTGTCAGGATTCCCTGAGCAGCTTTCATACCTTCGATATCTTCCGGTGATGTTTCCAGACGAACAAGAACTACTTTTTCCCCTCTTGCAGCCCATTCTTTTGCATCATCTGCTGTAAATACAATCTTACCACATGCAGCTCCAGGTGAAGCTCCCAGTGCCTTTGCAACAGGTTCCGCAGCTTTCAGTGCAGCAGCGTCAAACTGTGGATGAAGCAGGGTGTCCAGGTTTCTAGGATCAATCATAGCAACAGCTTTTTCTTCTGTTATCATACCTTCATCCACTAAATCGCAGGCAATCTTCAGAGCAGCTTTGGCTGTTCTCTTACCATTACGTGTCTGCAGCATGTAGAGTTTTTTATCTTCGATCGTAAACTCCATATCCTGCATATCTCTATAATGATCTTCCAGTGTATGACAGATACCTACGAACTGCTCGTAAACTTCCGGCATAATTTCTTTCAACTGATCAATCTTCTGAGGGGTACGAACGCCGGCAACAACGTCTTCGCCCTGTGCATTCATCAGGAATTCACCCATCAGATGTTTTTCTCCTGTTGCAGGATCACGTGTAAAGGCAACACCTGTACCAGATGTTTCACCCATATTACCAAATGCCATCATCTGTACATTTACAGCTGTTCCCCAGGAATATGGAATGTCGTTGTCGCGGCGGTAAACGTTTGCCCTCGGGTTATCCCATGAACGGAAGACAGCCTGGATAGCTCCCATCAACTGTTCTTTTGGATCTGTCGGGAACTCAGTTCCGATTTTTTCTTTGTATTCAGCTTTGAACTGATTAGACAGTTTTTCCAAGTCTTCTGCTGTCATTTCCACATCTTGTGTGATTCCTTTTTCAGCTTTCAGTTCATCAATCAGTTCTTCGAAGTATTTTTTACCAACTTCCATAACTACATCTGAATACATCTGAATAAATCTTCTGTAACAATCCCAGGCCCAACGTGGATTGCCAGATTTTTCTGCCAGTACTTTTACAACTTCTTCATTTAACCCCAAGTTCAAAATTGTATCCATCATACCAGGCATAGAAGCTCTTGCTCCAGAACGTACAGAAACGAGCAGTGGATTTTCTTTATCTCCGAATTTTTTTCCTGTAATTCCTTCCATTTTTTCAATAGCTTCCATAATCTGAGCCATAATCTCATCATTGATTTTTCTGCCATCTTCATAGTACTGTGTACAAGCTTCTGTTGTCACAGTAAATCCCTGTGGTACCGGGAGTCCCAAATTTGTCATTTCTGCAAGGTTCGCACCTTTTCCACCAAGAAGGTTTCTCATGGTTGCGTTACCTTCTGTAAACATATACACCCATTTTGTTGCCATACTTCAACGACCTCCTAATATAAATTTTTCAAGTGATTTTGCATAAGTCGCATCTACTATTTTAACTGTTTTGACGAAAATCGTCAAGTTATTTGTCGATAAATATGTACAATTTTTACATCATATTTTTGTTCACTTTTATTATTCCTGTTATTTTTATCTTTTTTATAGGGATTATTTATGTTTTTTATATTTTATTTTTTACAAAAAGCAGACTTCCTTTTCAGAAAATCTGCTTATCATCATTTTTATTTCATTTCTTCCAAAAATGCCAGATATCCTTTGTTCATTTCATACAAGTCCGCTTTACTGGATACCTCCCAGGGTGCATGCATATTCAAGACTCCTATTCCACAATCTATAATATCCATACCATACGATGCCATAATATAGGCTATCGTTCCACCACCTCCCCGATCTACTGCTCCCAACTCTGCGGTCTGATAAATTACTTGATTTTTTTCAAAACATCCTCTTATTTTCGCTACATACTCCGCATTTGCATCATTTGCACCTGCTTTTCCTCCGCTTCCGGTGTATTTATTTAAAACCACTCCCCCGGAAAGATATGCTGAATTCTGCCTTTCAAAATATTCCGCGTACATGGGATCATAAGCTGCACTCACATCACAGGAAAGCATATAAGAGTTCTGTAAAATTCTATTTTTATCTGCTATATGACTTGATTTGGTAAATTCTGTCAGAACCTGCACTGCATTTTCAAAAAAGCGAGAGTGCATTCCTGTTGCTCCCACACTTCCTATTTCTTCCTTATCCACAAAAAGAGCACACGCTGTTCTTTGAACTTCCATACAGTTTAAAATTGCCTGCAGCGCTGCAAACGAACAACTCCTGTCATCCTGCCCATAGCCCAGTATCATGCTTTTATCCAGGCCACATTCCCTGGCTTTGCCTGCCGGAACAATTTCTAATTCTGCTGAAAGAAAGTCTTCCTCTTTGATTTGGAATTTTTGCTCTAAAATTTCCAATATCGCTGTTTTTACACTGCTTCTTTTTTCAATTTCTTTTTGATTAATCGCTCTATTCCCAATTAGAAGATCCATTTTCTCTGCATCAATAAACTCTTTTTGTTTTTTCTCTTCTATGTCCTTTCCTAAATGTGGAAGCAGGTCTGTCAATACAAAAACTTCTTCTTCATCCGACTCCCCGATGCAGATATTCACCGTTGTCCCATCTGTTTTTGCTACAATTCCATGCAAAGCCAATGGTATTCCCAGCCATTGATAGTGTTTAATACCACCATAATAATGAGTATCCAAATATGCCAGTCCAGAGTCTTCGAATAGCGGAACCTGCTTCACATCAATTCTTGGAGAATCTACGTGTGCTCCTAATATATTCATCCCTTCTTCCAACGGTTTTGCTCCAATGTGGAACAATGCTGCCGCTTTTTCCATATGTGATACATATATCTTATCTCCCGGACGCAGAACGATTCCCTGCTTTTGAATTTCCTCCAGATTTTTATACCCCTGCTTTTCCGCCTGAAAAAGAATCCTTTTGATGCACTCTCTTTCTGTTTTTCCTGCATTTAAAAAATCCCTGTATTCTTCACTCAGGGACTCTATCTCTTCCAGTTCTTTCTTACCATAAAAATTCCATGTGTTTTTTCTCTTCATAGCCCGGCTCCTTATGATTATGAATTCAAATTTTCAATTAGTTTTATTATCAGGATTTTGCTGAATATTATTCACCAATTTTAGATTTTCTTTGACTGCAACTTGATATCACATCTAAAGGAGAGGGCGCAGCATGCACGAGTAAGCCCGGCTTAGATACATAAAAAAGAACAAGTACATCAAGCTGCCTTGCATCTTTGTACTTGCTCTTTTTTCTTATGTTTGAATATCTGGAAACCTATTTCCAAACTTCCTCTGCAATTTCTTTTACCAATTTTAATTTTGCCCATTCCTCTTCTTCTGTCAGTTTGTTTCCTACTTCACAGGATGCAAATCCACACTGCGGACTCAAGCAAAGTCTTTCTAAAGGAACGTATTTTGCTGCTTCATGGATACGTCTGATTACAGTTTCCTTCTGTTCCAGAACAGGTGATTTTGTCGTAATCAGGCCCAATACCACTTGTTTTTCTTCATTTACATATTTTAATGGCTCAAATCCGCCTGAACGTTCATCATCAAATTCGAGATAAAATGCATTAACATTTTCATCCGCAAATAAATTTTTTGCCACACGCTGATAACCGCCCTGACATGCCCATGTAGAATGGAAATTTCCCCTGCAGATATGAGTATTAATTACCAAATCTTCCGGTTTTCCTTCTATGGCCAGATTGTTGATACGAATAAATTTTTCTATAATTTTCTGCATTCCTGCCTCATCTGTCCCAAGAATTGCACAGCCATTTGGGTCCACGCATACGCCCCATGTACAATCATCAAACTGAATATTTCTGCAGCCCGCATCATATAAATCTCGAATTACCTTCCTATATCCAGCTGCAAGATCCTGAATAAAATCCTCCTCATTCGGGTAAACTGCTTCTGTGCTAAACATATTAGCCGGTGTAATCATTTGGAAATAAAACTGTGCCGGTGCGGGAATTGTCTGACGTGCCACTGTATTTTCATCTTCGAACTGTTTCACAAATTTGAAATGCTCTACAAATGGATGTACTCCTACGGACAACTTCCCTGTCAAATATGTATCATCAATCATTGCCGGCTCATCATGGAAAGGGATTCCGGACTCCGTTTTTTCATGACCAACCCCCTGAAATCCCCACATAAAATCCAAATGCCAGGTTGCTCTTCTAAATTCACCATCAGTAATTACATGGAAACCTGCGTTTTTCTGTTTTTGAATCAAATCTGTAATCGCTTTATCCTCTACAGATTTTAACTCTTCTGCATTAATTTTTCCTGATTCAAAATCTCTTCTCGCTTGCTTTAAATATTCTGGTCTCAAAAAACTTCCTACAACATCATATTTAAAAGGTGCATTTTTACTCATAACTGTTCCTCCTTCATCTTCTACTGCAATTCTTGTTTTTTTCATGTAAACAGTATAATAGATATCAGAAAATTTTCAAAATACATAAAATAGAGTACTTATTATAGTTTTTAGCTATACCAAAATCTCAATACATCTGGATTCAAATTAATATGCTAAAAGAATTTAGGGCATGTTACGAGAATCTCTACATTGTTTGATTCTCCCGCAACATGCCCTTTTCTAATATTTTCTCGATAAAGCATCCGAATCCCTGTGAAAATTTATTTCATATCCTGTAAAAATGCACAGTACCCGCGGTATGCTTCATACACATCTGCTTTGCTTGTAACTTCCCATGGTGCATGCATACAAAGAACAGCTACTCCACCATCTATAACTTCCATACCAAACTGAGCTAAAATATAAGCAATTGTGCCTCCGCCTCCGGCATCAATTTTTCCCATTTCAGTTAATTGGAATGCAACTTCATTCTTGTCGAATACATTTCTAAGTTTCGCAATATACTCAGCATTCGCATCATTTGAGCCACTTTTCCCCCTGGCTCCTGTATGCTTATTTAATACCATTCCATATCCAAAGAATGGATTTGATTTTTTATCATATACATCAGCATACATTGGGTCATATGCCGCGCCTACATCTGACGAAATCATTGTAGAATTTGCCATTGTATGACGTAACTTTAATTCAGAAAACTGTCCTAATTTATCCAGCATATCTGCAACCGCATTTTCAAAAAATCTGGAATTCATGCCCGTCGCACCTACACTTCCAATTTCCTCTTTATCCACCAAAATGCAGCAAGAAGTTCTGCCTACGTTATTTACTGCAAACATTGCCGCAAGAGAAGTATATGCACATACACGGTCATCCTGTCCATAAGCCATAATCATACTGCGGTCCAATCCGCAGTCTCTTGCTTTTCCTGCCGGAACTACTTCCAGCTCTGCTGACATCAAATCTTCTCTTTCAATATGATATGTATCTTTGAGTATCTGCAAAATTTGTTCTGTTGCTGCCTCTTTTTCTTTATCAACCAGCGGCCGGCTTCCGATCAAAATATCAAGTGACTCTCCTTCTACTACAACTGATGCTTTCTTTTCCATTTGTTTGGAAGAGAGATGGACTAATAGGTCTGTGATCACAAAGACAGGATCGTCTTCTTTTTCTCCGATAGAAACTTCTACTTTTGTTCCGTCTTTGCGTATAACAACACCGTGGATTGCCAGAGGAATTGTCACCCACTGATATTTTTTTATCCCGCCATAGTAATGTGTATCAAAATATGCAAATCCACTTTCTTCGTATAACGGATTTTGCTTTAAATCCAGCCGAGGGGAATCTATATGCGCTCCCAAAATATTCATTCCCTGCTCAATTGGATTCTTTCCGATATTAAATAAAACAATGGATTTCCCCATCCATGCTTTGTAAACCTTATCTCCTGATTTCAATTCTGAAACAGTATCCATGTCCTTGTAGCCTGCTTGCTCTGCCTGACGAATAATCTCCGTTACACATTCACGCTCCGTCTTTCCTACATTTAAGAATACCTTGTAATCCTCCGTCAGCCGATTTAACTCTATAAGTTGAGAATCACTGTATGTTTGCCATAAAGATTTTTTCATACTACCTCCTTGGGGACGTAGTAAAATTCAACTTCATTACGTCCCCAATTGCTATTGACCGTGTCCCAAACTGAATTTTACCCTGTCCCTTTTTGTAATTATTCTCCTATTATACTCTTTTTTACAAAACGATACAATTCCTCAGTTCGCCTTTTTGATATTTTTAATTCTTTTTGTAATGCTTCTTTATACTTTCTCCGTAGTTCCCTATCCTCTATTATTTCTATAGGATTTTCAAGAGTTTGGATATGTGCATTTTGATAAATCATAGATAGGGCAATTGTTTTCTGCTGCATCAAAATCTCTTCTGGAATGTCAATAAAGACTTGTTTCTGATGTATTTGATGATACATCAAATATTCTTCAAAATCAGAAAATTCTGCCTTATATAGCTTTATTGCAGACTCATGCAGGATTTTTACTTCTTCTATTTGGTAATCTTTTAAACTGCTGTACTTATATTTTAATGGATTTTTCACAATATTTGCTTTTACTGGATTCAAGTGAATATATCTCATACAATTCCAAAAATATACAGACGACTCCACACATTCACTGGAAAACCTATTTTGAAATACATGACCATTCCTTTGATGTTTATAATTGTAATATTCTGCAAATTCGGCAAGAATAATTGCCATATATGATGATAATACACTCAACTTTGAGTGAATCAAAAGATGAATATGATTCGACATAATGCAATATGCAAATATTTCAACCTCATATTTTTCTAGATGCTTTAAGATTATCTTTTTGATTTGATTCTTTTCCCTTGTTTGATTAAATATACGTTCTTTATTGATTCCTCTTGCAACTACATGATACATGCCTGTTCTGCTTTCACATCTCGCTTTTCTAGGCACTATGTCACCTCTCTTTTCCCTTGGGGACAGAGCAAAACTCAATTAGGGACACAATTAAATTCAATCCGGGACGTAGCAAAATTCAACTTCACTACGTCCCCAATAATTAAAATTCAAATTTCTTCTCGAAATATGCTTTCAAATCTTCAATTTTTACACGTTCCTGTTCCATAGTATCTCTGTCACGAACAGTAACAGCTCCATCTTCTTCAGATTCAAAATCGTATGTCACACAGAATGGCGTTCCTATTTCATCCTGACGGCGGTAACGTTTTCCGATATTCCCGCGATCATCAAATTCACAGTTATATGTCTTGCTTAATTCTGCAAATACTTTCTCTGCTCCTTCATTCAGCTTCTTAGACAGAGGAAGTACTCCGATTTTCACCGGTGCAAGTGCAGGATGGAAGTGAAGTACTGTACGTGTG
>CASERA010000137.1 GCA_949290175.1 uncultured Ruminococcus sp. | reverse complement strand
ATATTGCCCAACCGGGAATACCCTTTAATTCCGGCTATTGTTCCCGGAGTAGCATAAATCGGAATTTCGTATTTCCTGCTGAATACCCCCAGCCCTTGAATATGATCGGAATGTTCGTGGGTAATCAAAATACCGTCCAGTTCTTCTCCTTTGATTTCCAGTTCTTTCAATCCTTCATCAATTCTTTTCTTACTGATTCCTGTATCAATCAGCAGATGCGTATTGTCACTTCCTACATAAATGCAGTTCCCGCTGCTGCCGCTGGCAATGCTGCATAATCTCATAATATCTCTCCTATTTGTTTTCTGGTATCTTCAAATGCTCCGCTGTTATCAATCACGTGGCTGCACCTGCTTCGGAATACTTCCTCGGAATACTGACTTGCGATCATCCGGTCAATCCTCTCGTCTGAATATCTCCTGGATTCTTTCAGCCGTTCTCTGCGAATATTTTCCCGTGTGTAAATATACCATATCTCATCGCAAATTTCTTCATATCCCGCTTCCAAAAGCAGGGCTGCCTCTATGACATAAAGACGGATGCCTTTCTCTCTCTTTTGCCTGATATCTTCACGCACCCAGCATTTTACCTCCGGATGCACAATTTCATTTAACTGCTTTAATTTTTCTTTGCTGCCAAATACAACTTCTGCCAGCTTCTTCCGGTCCAATTCTCCATCACTTCCGATAACTTCTATCCCGAATATGCTGACAATTTTTTCGAAACAGACAGTCCCCTTTTTCTGCAAAATTCTCGCTGTTTCATCCAGTTCTGTGATGACCGCACCATATTCTTCTTTCAGGCATCTCAGCACCTCACTCTTTCCTGAGCCGACGCCTCCTGTAATCCCAAGTACCTTCATCATTTATTTCGCCTCGTACCAGTTTTTTCCTTCCTGCATATCCGCTATCAGAGGGACATCCAGAGATGCTGCTGTCTCCATCTGACGTTTTAGGATTTCCTTCACTTCCTGAACTTCATCGGGATGTGTCTCTATCAGAAGTTCATCATGCACCTGCAGAATCATGCGGGATTTCATATTTTTCTCTTTCAGTTCCCGATTCACGCCAATCATCGCAATCTTCATGATATCTGCTGCTGTTCCCTGTATTGGCGCATTCATCGCAACTCGTTCCCCGAAATTTCTCTGCATAAAATTACTGGATTTCAGCTCCGGTATCGGGCGTCTTCTTCCGAATAGTGTAACTGCATATCCTTTTTCTTTCGCATGAGAAACAGAATCATCCAAGAACTTCTTAATTCCCGGATAGGTTTCAAAGTAGTTTTCAATATATTGTGCGGCTTCTTTTCTTGTAATACTTAAATCCTGGCTCAAGCCAAAAGAGCTGATTCCGTATACAATTCCAAAGTTCACTGCCTTCGCATTCCTTCTCTGTAAATCTGTCACTTCATCAAAAGGCGTATGGAATACCTGAGATGCTGTCATTCGATGAATATCTCTCGCCTCCCTGTACGCTTGAATCAAATGCGGATCTTTTGAGCAATGTGCCAGAATACGCAACTCAATCTGTGAATAATCCGCATCGATAAACAGGTATCCTTCTTTCGGTACAAAGACCTTACGAATCAATCTTCCCAATTCCATTCTCACCGGAATATTCTGCAAATTTGGCTCCGTACTGCTAATTCTTCCGGTTGCTGTAATCGTTTGATTGAACGTTCCATGAATTCTGCCATCTTCTCCGATATAATTTGCCAGACCATCGGCATAAGTAGACTTCAGTTTTGTCAACTGACGGTACTCCAGAATCTTCTCTACAATTGGATACTCTGGTGCCAGTTTGTCCAGTACATCTGCCGCTGTTGAATACCCGGTTTTCGTCTTCTTGGCATGAGGCATTTCCAGTTTTTCAAACAAAATTACTCCCAGCTGCTTAGGAGAATTGATATTAAACTCTTCTCCTGCCATCTCATAGATTTCTTTTTCCAAATCTACAATTCGCTCTCCTAATTGTTCTCCATAGCTTTTCAAACTTTCTGCTTCAACCCGGATACCTGCCTGTTCCATATCAAATAACGTAAATACCAGCGGCATTTCTACCTCACGGAACAACTTATCCATCTTTTCTTCTTCCAGTTTCTTCATTAAAGGCATTCGTGACGCAAACGCAGTATAGGCCTCATAACAATTTCTTGTCATCATATCTGCTTTTTCATCAATGATTAAATTGAGCTGTTCTCTTGCCACATCCTCATAAGTATAATCATTCTTCAGTGGATTCAGAAGATATGCTGCTACCGTGGCGTCAAAACATTTCTCCTGATTCAGCCCTTCCAGTACCGGAAGATACTTTTTCAAATCAAACATAACAAATGTCTCTGCTGTTCTTGCTGTTTCTGCCAGCTTTTCAAGCAGATAATCCATATCCGTCTCTATATCACATGGAATGGAGTAAATCTTCTCCAATCCGTACGCAATTGTAACCCTTCCGTAACCGGACGCATGTGTAAACAGTGAAAGCTGGTTTCCTTCGTCTTTGGAAAGTGCGGCTCCGACACACTCTGCACGTTTAGCTTCCTCAAAAACCTTTTTAATTTCTTCTTTTTTTGTAATTTCCTTAAAATAAGATTCTACATCATTTGCTGATGCTTCCACATCAAAACGTCCAAGTAAATTCTTAAACTGCAGCTTCTGAAACCAACCGTAGGCCTCTTTTGTAAACATTTCCCCATGCTTTGCTTCTTCCAAGTCGAATTCAATTTCCGCATGTGTATCAATGGTTGCCAGTGCCTTACTCATCTGTGCCTGCTCCCAGAATTCTTTCAGGTTCTTACTCGCTCTGGGCGGCTTCAGCTCATCTACATGTGCATAGGCGTTTTCAATGGTTCCATATTCCACAATAATTTTCGTAGCTGTCTTCTCTCCAACACCTGGCACACCCGGAATATTATCTGCTGTATCTCCCATCAGTGCCTTTACATCTATAAACTCTGTGGGTGTCACGCCATAGCGTTCCTTCACATCTGTGTCATAGTAATCTTCTACCTCAGTACGCCCGCCTTTGGTTTTTGGAATTCGGATTTTCACATGTTTTGTCGCGAGCTGAAGGGTATCTCTGTCACCGGAAATAATGGAAACCTCCATCCCTTTCTCCTCACAGATTCTGGAAAGAGTTCCAAGAAGGTCGTCTGCCTCCAATCCCTCTTTTTCAATAATCTTCACACCCATTGCCTTCAGAACTTCCTTAATCACCGGTACCTGCTGTCTTAGTTCTTCTGCCATAGGCTTACGGGTTCCTTTGTAGTCTGCGAACATTTTATGACGAAAAGTTGGTGCGTGCACGTCAAATGTCACGGTCAGATATTCTGGTTTTTCCTCATCCAGCACTTTCAGCAGAATATTTAAAAATCCATAAACAGCGTTCGTATGAAGACCATCTGCATTCGTCAAATCCGGCACTCCATAGAACGCTCTGTTTAAAATACTATGTCCATCTATTAATACGATTTTTTCACTCATTTACTCTCTCCAATCTAGGCTCATCCTCCATTCTAACAGGACAGAAGAACCATGCTTATAAATAAAGCTGGTTTCACACACACTACTATACACCAAAACGCGTGCTTTTTAAAGGTAATCCACTTTACTCTAAAAACTTTTCTTCTTTACTGCGCTTTCCTCCGGGCAGCAAGCTCTGCTACTGCCGTATACAGTACATCTGTTGAAGAATTCAGTGCTGTCTCACAGGAATCCTGAATCACTCCTACGATAAATCCAACTCCCACAACCTGCATAGCTATATCATTTGGAATCCCAAACAAACTGCATGCCAGCGGAACCAGAAGAAGAGAACCTCCCGCTACTCCTGATGCACCGCATGCACTTGCCGCAGCAAGAACACATAAAATAATCGCTGTTGGAAAATCGACTGTAATTCCAAGTGTATTTGCCGCTGCCAGAGAAAGAATGGAGATTGTGACTGCAGCACCTCCCATGTTAATTGTTGCGCCTAACGGAATTGAAACAAAATAGGTATTCTCATCCAATCCTAACTTCTCGCACAGCCCCATATTGACCGGAATATTCGCTGCTGAGCTTCTTGTAAAGAATGCCGTCAGCCCACTTTCTTTCAGACATTGCAGTACCAGAGGATATGGATTTTTATGAATTCCAATAAAAACGATAATCGGATTGACTACCAGTGCCACAAACAACATGCTTCCTACCAGAAGTAAAATCAAACGTCCATATTCCAAGAGAACTGAAAGTCCTTGCTCGGAAATCGTTTTGTAAATCAATCCCAGAATTCCAAATGGTGCACAGCTGATAATCCATCTTACAACTCTGGAAATTGCATCAGAGATATCCGCCAATGCTCTTTTTGTTCCCTCTTTCGCATGCTTCAATGCGATTCCAAGAACAATTGCCCAAGTTAAAATCCCGATGTAATTCGCATTTGTCAACGCTTCTACCGGATTTGAGACCAGGTTCATCAGAAGAGATTCCAAAACCTCTCCAACTCCTCCCGGTGCCGCCATACCTTCTACACTTTCAGAAAGCGTCAATGTCACAGGAAACAAGTAGCTTGCAGCTACCGCCACACATCCTGCCAAAAATGTACCTGTAATATATAGAAAAATAACGGCTTTCATATTTGATTTTGCTCCATCTACTTTCTGAGAGAGGGCACTGATAACCAGAAAAAATACCAGTACAGGTGCAATCGCCTTTAATGCGCCTACAAACAGCTCTCCCAAAATCGAAATAAAAGATGCCTGAGGAAATACCAGCCCCAGAACTAAACCAACCACAAGCCCTATAATGATTCTTTTTACCAGGCTGATATTTCCCCACATCAAAAAAATATTCTGTATTTTTTTCATTTTTCCCTCCATACAACGCCTCCTTCTAATATCATATTTACCCTTTTTTCTTCTAAATAAAAAGAAAGCTCAAAAACACACTGGTTTCCAAGCTTTCTACTTTTCGTTCAATGCGGATGATGAGCACGTGCAACGAATGAATGATTGGAAACTATATTGAATTTCATTTAATTTGCGTATTCTTTTTATTCTATAAATTGAATAAATACGAATTATTTGTCCCCTGTCTGCCCCCTTTTTGCCCCTTTAAGATGATACAATATTCTCCCCGGAGTCGCAAGCCCCGGGGATGTTTTTATTTTACGCCAATGCAAAACAAAGAGTACACATGATAAATCAAATACGCCCCGTCTTCCGCCTGTTTCATCCAGAATTTCTGCTGATTGTTATGTAAATCCTCCCATACCTTCAGATGATCCTTCCCGGAACCCTCTTTTCCATTATTCTCCACGGACAAATATTTACCAGGTGCTACCTTTGGCTCGAACAGAATGTAATCAGCTTCTCCGTGGCTTTTTCGTACAATTTTAAACTTCTGTGCGTCTGTCTCATTTTTCTCATACCACTGCAGAAGAGTTCCGTTGCTTCCATCTCCATTTGCAACATCCAGGTACAGTCCGTTCTTTTTGTTCCGCATGT
>CASERA010000136.1 GCA_949290175.1 uncultured Ruminococcus sp. | reverse complement strand
TGAGGAGGAATGTGAATCTTGGATTCAGGAAAGAGAGCGATATGAAGCGGATGAAATGACCGGAATCTTAAATGTGGAACAAGTTCCGATCATTTCCGGAGCAGGGGAAGCTGTACTTTATGAGATTACGATGAAGCAGGATAAGAACTATCAGATTGAAATAGAAATGCAGTCTGCACTGAGTGAGCTTGCACAACTTCCTGTATCTGTGTATATAGATAATCTTTACCGAACAACGATTTCTTTCCGTGGAACGCAAGGACGCATAGTTTGTGCCACAGAAATGGTTGGACCTATCGTTGGAAAAACGCACTTTCTAAAGCTCTGCTTTGGTACAGACGGAATGGAGTTGACGAAAATCCGTCTGATACCAATAGGAGAAATTGAGAAAGTTTAAGAAGTTTGGGTAATCAAATCCCAATTGGAGCGGAAATACCTTGTCTTAAATTTGTGTGGTGTGAGTCCGGTTTTTTTTTGGAATACCTGGATAAAATGACTTTGTGAAGAAAAGGAAAGGTAGCTGGCAATTTCTACGATATTATAGGAAGAATATTGCAGAAGGTTCTTTGCCTTTTCAATTTTCAAATCTAAAATATATTGACTTACAGGAATTCCCATCTCTTTATGGAAAAGTTTTGATAAATAGCTTGGAGAAAGGCTGAGATACTCAGCCAGTTCCTTAATCGTAATTCGATAATGTATGTGATTATAAATATAATCAATGCAAAGCACAATGGGTTTCGAGAGGAGCTGGCTGTTTTTTAATGTGTTCATCTTTTGGCAGAAGTCAATACACATTGTATCATGAAGTCTGGCGATTTCTGAGGTGTTTTGACATTTGTCCATTTTCAAGATGTAAAAATCACTTAACGCATAGGCTTTTTCCTGCTCCATACCACCGTAAACACAATAGCGGGTAATCATCGCAACCGTCACAACGAAGTGATAGCGAATGTTTTGTAGTTTATTTTCGGAAAGCTTTCCCATCCCTTCCGGATTGATGAAGGTATTGTTTTTTATGTTTTCCCTGATATATTCGATATTTCCATTGGCAATTGCATCATAAAAAGTAAATTCATTCTCTATGGTACGATGGTGTTCTAACATTTCATGATTAATAAATTCACTGCGGCACCATTCTTTTGATAAATCCATGGCATTCTCCTTTGCTCATTTAAAAGAATATGGTATTCTGGTTCCATTATTATATTTAGAATATAGCACTAATCTGATATTTTGGCAAACAATTTTGTATAATAAGAGCAAAATTCAAAATATAATTAATTTAGAAAAAATGCAAGATGTGCAAGAGGAGGAAAAGGAATGAAGAAAAAAATAGTATCTATGGTTTTGGCTGCATCGATGGTGATGGGTCTGGTAGCAGGATGTGGGAATTCAGCAAGAACAGGTAGTGGCTCTGATGATACAGGTAAACAGGTAGAAGATGGAGGAAAGGTTCTGAACATTTACTGTTGGAATGAGGAGTTTAAAAGCCGTATAGCAGCACATTATCCTGGTTATGAGGAGGTAGATGCGACTCATGGAAAAATTGGGGATGTTGAAGTTGTATGGAGTATTACACCAAGTGATGACAATGCATATCAGAATAATCTGGATTCTGCTTTGGAAAAACAGGCAGATGCATCTGCAGATGATAAAATTGATATCTTTCTGGTGGAAGCAGATTATGCTTTAAAATATGTAGATACGGAGTACACACTTCCAATTGAAGAACTTGGAATTACAGAAGATGATTTATCGAAACAGTACAAGTATACAAAAGATGTGGTAAGGGATTCTGATGGTGTATTAAAAGGGATTTCATGGCAGGCTGCTCCAGGTGTTCTCTTCTACAATCGGGATGTGGCAACAGAGGTATTTGGAACGGATGATCCGGCAGTTGTTCAGGAATATGTTTCAGATTGGGATAAGTTCGTGGAAACAGCAGGAACTATAAAAGATGCAGGATATCATATGACATCCTCTGTAATGGATACTTATCGTGTATATTCCAACAATGTAACATCAAAATGGGTAGAGGATGGAAAGATTAACATTGATGACAATATTATGAAATGGGTAGAAGACTCAAAGGAAATGTATGATGCAGGAGAAACAGGAACTCATGCAATGTGGAGTGATGACTGGAGTAAAGGTTTCTATCCGGAAGGGAAAGTATTCAGCTACTTCGGACCAGCATGGTTAATTAATTTCTGTATGGCAGCCGATGTAGATGGCTCCATTGCAAATTCAGGCAAATGGGCAGCAACGGAAGGTCCTCAGGGATTTTTCTGGGGCGGAACATGGATTTGTGCGGCCAATGGAACGGATAATGCCGACTTAATCAAAGACATCATGTTAAAACTTACAACAGATGATCAGATTATGACAGACATCGTAAAAGATGATGATGATTTCGTAAATAATAAATCTGTTATGGAGGCTATGGCAAAAGATACAAGTTATACAAGTAAAGTATTGGGTGGACAGAATCCACTTGCGATGTATATAGCAGGAGTGGAATCTATCGATTTAAGCAACCTTTCAAATTATGATTCCGGATGCAATGCAGAATTCCAGAGTGCATTAACGAACTATTTTGAAGGAAATGCGACGCTGGATGAAGCACTTGATCTGTTTTATACCGCAGTGACTGAGAAATATCCAGAACTTACATATTAAAGTTGTCCATTTATTTATGATTACAAATAATAGGATGTACGTGGGGACTGGATAAGAGAAACTGCGTACATCTTATATGTATTAAAGGAGGATTTTCCATGAGGAAGAAAAGGAAAAAAGGCGTTGTAGCATATAATAAATGGGGATATATTTTTTTGATTCCATTTGTAACAATTTATCTGATTTTTCAGTTAGTTCCATTACTGACAACAATTTATAATAGCTTTTTTGAGTGCTACAAATCTGGGTTGGCACAAATTGGACCGAATTTTGTTGGACTTGATAATTATAAAGAAATTCTGCTTGGAAAAGAGCTTTGGTCCTATGCTGGTAATACGTTGATCATGTGGATTATGGGGTTTGTACCTCAGATTGTTCTTTCTCTTCTTCTTGGAGCATGGTTTTCAGATCCAAGTCTAAGATTGAAAGGACAGCGTTTTTTCAAAACGGTGATTTATCTTCCGAACCTGATTATGGCATCTGCTTTTGCGATGTTATTTTTTACACTGTTTTCAGATGGAGGACCAATTAATGATTTGTTGATGCAGCTGGGATTGATTGATAAGCCATTCAAATTTCTTTCTCATGTTTGGAGTACCAGAAGTCTGGTGGCAGGAATGAATACACTGATGTGGTTTGGTAATACGACCATTCTTTTGATGGCGGGAATGATGGGAATTGATACATCTTTATTTGAGGCAGCGCAGGTAGATGGGGCAACTTCAAGACAAATTTTCTTCAAAATCACATTGCCACTGTTGAAACCAATTTTGGTATACACCATGATCACATCATTGATTGGTGGTATTCAGATGTTTGATGTTCCGCAGATTTTGACCAATCAAACGGGAAATCCTGTTCGTTCAACCATGACATTAATTATGTTTTTGAATAAGCATTTGTATAGTAAGAATTATGGCATTGGTGGAGCAATCTCTGTGGTTCTGTTTGTGATTACAGGTATTTTGAGTTTGATCGTATTTAAAATGATGGCAGGTAAAGAGGAGGATTGATGTTATGGTTAACAGAAAAACAGATGGAGGACCCGGAATCAAAGGTCGTAGAATACTTGCTTATATCGTTCTTGCAGTGATTTCTTTTCTGTGCCTGTTTTGGTTTTACATATTGTTTATCAATTGTACGAGATCACATTCAGAATTGACAAAGGGATTTACAGTATTACCAAGTGTATTTGCAGGAAAAAACTTTTATAATATTATGCATGGTACCCTTCCAATTTGGTCGGGAATGCTCAATTCTCTGTTGATTGCGACTTGTTCGGCAATCCTTTGTACTTATTTTTCGGCAATGACAGCATATGCAATTCATGTATATAATTTTAAGGCAAAGAAATTCATGTTCACATTCATTCTGATGATCATGATGATTCCAACACAAGTGACAGCATTGGGATTTTTACAGCTGATTGGAAAATTAAATATGGATAATACATTTATGCCATTGATTATTCCATCCATTGCATCTCCGGTAACTTTCTTTTATATCAAACAATATATGGAGAGTACGCTTCCCCTTTCATTGATAGAAGCCGCCCGCATCGATGGTTCCGGAGAATTTCGGACATTTAATAGAATTGTTTTACCATTGATGAAGCCGGCAATTGCAGTTCAGGCAATCTTTTCCTTTGTAGGAAGTTGGAATAACTATTTTACTCCGGCACTTGTATTACATAGTGATGATAAGAAAACACTGCCAATATTGATTGCACAGTTGAGAGGTGCGGATTTCCTGAAGTTTGATATGGGGCAGGTTTATATGATGATTGGGTTTTCCATTTTTCCGGTAATTATTGTATATTTGATACTTTCAAAGTTCATTGTGCAGGGAATTGCAGTAGGAAGTGTGAAAGGATAGGCAAAGAAGTTGAGAGGTTTATCGTATGCTTAGATTAAGAAGAGGAGCGGACTTATGCTGAAAAAAGGGGAAGCAGCTATAAAAATATTAATTCTATTATTGAGTATTATGATTGGAAGTATGCCGGTTCTGGCAAAAGATTCAGAAAAAGAATTGGAGGTATCTATTGAAACGAACCAATCAGAATATGTTGGGGATGAAATAATAACAGAAACTATAAAAATTCAAAATATCACAGAAAAAAATATTTCGGATATAAAAATTCAGGGTAGTATTCCAAAAGGATATCAGACAAATGATGAAAGACGTGTTTCCGAGCAGTGGAATTCGAGCATATCGGAAGTGAAAGCGGGAGAAGCATCAGAAGTAATTGTTCGTTTTGGGAAGAAAAGCGAGGAATCTGTTCAGAAGCCGTCGATGGGGGAAAACACCAATGACCCGTCAGATAAGAATGATTCAACGAACACAAATGATGTGGTAGATACAAACGGCCCAACGGGTACGAATACTTCAACAGACAAAAAAGATACAGTAAGTCAGAAAGATACAGTGAAGAAAGACAGCTCTGTACAAACAGGGGACGTATCACATGTTGTAGTGTGGGGGATGATTGGTGTAGTAAGTCTTATTGTTATCATTGTATTGATGAAGAAGAAAAAAATATTTTTGCTTTTTATGGCAGTGACACTGGCGAGTGGTTTTATACCTTGTACTAAATTTTCTGTAAGGGCAGCCGAAACCAATCATGCGATTCAAAAGACGGTAGAAGTATCAAAAAAAATTATGGTTGACAGTGAGGAAGTAACATTGACAGCAAGAGTTACCTATTGCGTGACAGAAGAGGAAGAAAATTCAGATTTATCTTATGAAGGCTATACGCTGAAATGGGAAGACCAATTTGAAGATCCGGAGTTGAATCGAGAAGACTGGAATATTGAACTGCATGATCCAGGATGGGTGAATAATGAATTACAGTCTTATGTAGATTCTACAGATAATATTTATATTGAAGATGGAAAATTGGTACTCAAACCAATAAAAACGGTAAATG
>CASERA010000135.1 GCA_949290175.1 uncultured Ruminococcus sp. | reverse complement strand
TCGTTTTTAGTATATCATACTGTCAGAGTCCTTGTCCAATGCTTATAGTCAAAAAATAGACTTTTTGAGCACCTGCTTTTTTTAGAATGTCAGCAATTCTGTGTATGGTATTACCGGTTGTGTAAATATCATCGAGTATTAATACACTTTCTTTTGGATCCCACTTTTTGGAAACGGCAAATGCACCTTTTAAATTCCGTATACGCTCTCTGTTATCTAATTCTTTCTGAGGCCGGGTATTTCGAATCCGGATTACCGCTTCCCCGTTCACAGGGATTCCGATTCTTTTCCCCAGCTCTTCTGCAAGAATTTCTGACTGATTATAGCCGCGCTTCCGCTTTCTCGCAGGATGGAGAGGAACCGGAATAATCTCCGCAATCTCCCATTCCCTGATTTGTTTTTCATATGCCGCTGCCATTTCCTGTGCAAAAATCGCCCCGTAACACCGTCTGTTATGATATTTAAACTGATAGACTGCTTTTGAAACCGGATCACGATGATTCCACAAACTGTATCCCCGTTCATAGGCATATGGAAACTTCCCACAGTCACGGCAGTATTCCTGTTCCTCTCTTCCCAGTTGTTTTCCACATTTCATACACCTGGGTTCCCGGATATAAGCAATCTTCTGCCTGCACTTCGGACAGATTCCCTTCTTATATTTTCTATCACAGAACGGGCATACTGAAGGATAAAAGAGTTCTAGAATTCCCGTATACGCTCGTCTAAGCTGGTATAACGCGCCTGTTCGTTTTTGTTCTGTATCATTTCCTGAAATGTCTGCTCACTCCCTACAATTGTCAGGCATTTTTTTGCCCTTGTCACTGCTGTATACAGCAAATTTCTGTTATAAAGCAACTTTGGTCCCGGAAGCAATGGAATCACAACTGCCGGATACTCACTGCCCTGCGATTTATGTACAGTAATCGCATAGGCAAGTTCCAGTTCGTCCAATGTCTCGAATGGATACTCTACCTGTCTTCCTTCATCGTACTCAACCGTCAGTGTTTCATCATAATTGTTAATTTCTTTTACAATTCCCATGTCACCATTGAAAAGTCCGGTTCCTCTATCAACTGTCAATCCAAACTTGGTACACACTTCCCATTCCAGATGGTAATTATTTTTAATCTGCATGACCTTATCTCCCACACGGAAGATTCTGTCTCCCACCTCTTTTTCATCTTTCTTTGGATTCGCCGGATTCAAATATCTCTGAAGAATCGTGTTCAAACGTTCGACTCCCAGAAGTCCTTTTCTCGTTGGAGTCATTACCTGAATATCCAGCGGTGAAGCATCCACATATTTCGGCAGCTTTTTCTGAATCAGTGTAATTACAACTGAAATAATTGTATCTGCATCCTGCCTTTTCAAAAAGAAGAAATCACGGCTTTTATTGTCCAGGATTACCGGCTTTCCTGCATTGATTTTATGTGCATTCACGACAATATCACTTTCTCCTGCCTGCCGGAAAATTTTCGTCAGTGTCACTACATGAAAACGTTCTGACAAAATAATATCTTTCAAAACACTTCCCGCACCTACCGATGGAAGCTGATTCACATCTCCCACCAGAATCAGTCTGGTGCCGACTACCACTGCTGAAAGCAAAGCATGCATCAGCGGAAGGTCTACCATGGACATTTCGTCAATAATCAAAACATCTGTCTCAAGCGGATTCTCCCTGTTTCGTAAAAATCCATTGATATTTCCCTCTTCTTCCGGATTGCCGCTGACTTCTAAAAGACGATGAATCGTCTGAGCCTCATATCCTGTAGCTTCTGTCATCCGCTTTGCGGCTCTTCCCGTAGGAGCTGCCAGAAGTATGCTCATTCCTTCACTGGCAAAAAACTGGATCATCGTATTAATGGTGGTCGTTTTTCCGGTTCCCGGCCCTCCTGTCAATACAAGAAGTCCATGCTTGATGGACTCAATGACTGCCTGATGCTGGAGCGGATCCAGAGAAATATTCTCATTTTCTTCTACTTTACGAAGACGCTTTTCCATCATATCCTCCGGCATATCACAATCGATATCCAAATCATAGAGCATCTTTGCTGTATTCAATTCCAGATAATAATAGTGTGCAGGATAAATCCGAAGTTCTCCCTCCACTTCTTTCATCACGGTTTTTCTGTCTATACAGAGATCCATCACGTATTTTTCAATATTTTCAATCTCAACTCCCAGCAGACGGCCTGCTCTGCCTGCTAAAACATTCTGCGGAAGATAAATATGTCCTTCTGCGACAGCCTGCTGAAGAACATAAAAAATCCCACTTCTGATTCGGAAATCCGAGTCCGTATGAATTCCGATTCTTGCAGCAATTTCATCTGCCGTTTTAAACCCCACTCCATCAATATGGTCTGCCAGCTGATAGGGATTCTCTTCCAAAACTTGATATATTTTAGCCCCATAATACTGGTAAATTTTAGCGGCAAGTGTCGTTGTGATTCCATACTTGTGCAGATAAATCATGGCTTTTCGCATATCCTTTTTTTCTTCTACCTGCAACGCAATTTCTCTTGCCTTTCTCTCACTGATTCCGTTCACCTCTGCTAGTCTTTCCGGCTCCTCTTCTATAATCCGGAATGTATCTTCTCTAAATTTTCTGACAATTCTCCCTGCCAGTGCGGCACCAACTCCCTTAATTGCTCCAGAGCCTAAATACCGTTCAATGGAAACCAAATCTTCCGGTTCTTTAATTTCGTGAGAACTCACTTTTAACTGCGTTCCGTAAATACTATGATTCACATAATCTCCCTTGACCTCCATCCGTTCTCCTTCACTGATGAAATGAAAACTTCCTACACATGTAACTTCTCCTTCATCACTGTCAAGCTGAAATACTGTATATCCATTTTCCTCATTTCGGAACACAATATGTTCTACATATCCGGTTACAACTTCCACAATCTCCTCCTATTTCCCTGTATTACAACATTTTTCAAATTGTATACATGCATTCTTTTGCAGTATTGCGTTCTATATGAAAACAGACTCCTTCGGTTCACGGAAGGCTTCCCTCCTGTAACCAAAGCAGTCTGTCCCATCCTGACCTCTATAATTAGAAATCTTTTCTACCACTCATAAATTCTACAAACTGACCGGTTCCAATTGCAACAACTTTCATCGGATCTTCGGCAGTCATTGTATTAATGCCTGTCTTTTCTTCAATCAGCTCTTCCAGTCCACGAAGCATAGCACCGCCTCCCGTAAGAACAATTCCGCGGTCCAGAATATCCGCAGATAATTCCGGCGGAGTCTGTTCCAGGACAGAAATTACAGCTTCTACAATCTGACTTGCAGCTTCCCGGAGAGCCTCTTCCGTCTCTGAAGAAGTCACTGTCACCGTCTTCGGAAGCCCTGTTACCAGATTGCGCCCTCTAACTTCCAATGTTTCTTCTTCCGCCAGCGGATATGTTGTACCAATTTTAATTTTGATATCCTCCGCTGTCCGCTCTCCAATCAGCAAGTTATGCTT
>CASERA010000134.1 GCA_949290175.1 uncultured Ruminococcus sp. | reverse complement strand
CTTTGGAGATATCAAAGAAAACGAAAACTTCCGACGGTTCAACTACCGTTCAGAAGAGAAAGTGTATAAAGAGTTCATGCTGTATGCAATCGGAAGAAATATCATGAAGTACCACCGGTTCTTACAACATGAAATTGAGAAATATGAAGGAAAAAAGGAGCAGAAAACCGCTTAGCAAAAGGAGCGCTTCCAAAAATCCAGACAAGGGGTTTTTGCGCCCAAAAATAAAGTGCACAGAAAGAAAGAGACTATCCCGCAAAGAGCCGGGGCTTTATAAAAGCCTGGATTTTATGGGATAGTCTCTTTCTTATTCATCAGAGGGCCAAAATCGGCATTAGTCGACAGCCCCTTTCTATTGGAAAAAAGCTTAAAAAACTCAATGTAACCATTGATATTACAACAAAAGCGCTATATAATATCGTTGTAACAAAGATGATTACAATAAAAAATAAAATTTGAGGAGGAAGTTACAATGAAAATCGCAGTTGTTTGTGCAAATGGAAAAGCAGGTAAACTCATTGTTAAAGAGGCAGTAGAGAGAGGATTAGACGTTACAGCCATAGTAAGGGGTAAAAATGAAAGTGCAGCTCCAGACTCTATTGAAAAAGATTTATTCGATTTAACAAAAGAAGATCTAAAAAACTTCGATGTTGTAATTGATGCCTTTGGGGCTTGGACAGAAGAAACACTGTCACTTCACAGCACTTCATTGAAAAAACTATGTGACTTAGTAAGTAATACGGATACACGCCTTTTAGTAGTCGGTGGCGCAGGAAGCTTATATGTAAACCCTGAGCATACTCTTTGTGTATCAGATGGTGCAGACTTCCCGGATATATTCAAACCGCTTGCTGAAGCAATGGCAAAGGCATTAGCAGAACTTCGTGAAAGACATGATGTAAAATGGACATATATTAGTCCTGCCGGAGATTTTCAAGCTGAGGGAAAAAGAACTGGTAAATACATTCTTGGTGGAGAAGAATTAATACTAAATTCAAAAGATGAAAGTGTTATCAGTTATGCGGATTATGCAATTGCTATGGTTGATGAAGCAACAACAGGCAATCATATTCAAGAAAGAATTAGTGTAGTTTCTGAATAAATCGTTTTAGTAAAATGCAAGGGCTCATAAGGAATTATGGGTCCTTCCCCAAAAATTCCTATATGTCTTTATCATTCTGTGGAAAGGATATAACATATGACGCAAGAAGAAAGATTAGATTATTTGATCCAATATTTATTAAAAGAAGATACTCGATATTCTACTGTTGTATTGCCAAAAACAACAGTAGAGAAAAAACAATTACTGCGTTCTTTAATGAACGTTCGACTGCCTAAAGCAATTTCACAGGAATTTCTAAATGTGCAAGATTCATATTTACAGGAAGAACTTAACAAACATAGGATTGTGTCTATGAAAGAGTTATCTCCTATGAAAAATGGTCTGTATTTATGGCAAGGGGATATTACAAAACTTAAAGTAGACGCCATTGTAAATGCTGGAAACAACGCACTTTTAGGCTGTTTTATCCCTTGTCATAGTTGTATTGACAATGCGATACATTCCTTTGCAGGTATACAACTTCGTTTAGAGTGTCAAAAAATCATGGAATTGCAAGGAACGTCTGAATCAACAGGAAAGGCAAAAATTACAAAAGCATATAATCTTCCCTCACGCTATATTCTTCATACAGTCGGACCAATCGTTCATGATAAATTGACAGAGAAAGATTGTTCTTTGCTTGCTTCCTGTTATCGCTCATGTTTAGAATTGGCTGATTTGTATAAATTAGAGTCCATAGCATTTTGCTGTATTTCAACAGGAGAATTTCATTTTCCAAATGATATTGCCGGACAGATTGCTGTTGATACGGTTACAAGATATTTGAATAAGACTCATTCAGAAATAGAGGTGGTATTTAATGTATTTAAAGAGGAAGACTGGAAAATCTACAAGCAATTATTGGGATAATATCAGAAAATTAAGAACGGTGATTGGACAGGCAGACGCTATTGTAATTGGTGCTGGTGCAGGATTATCAGCTTCGGCAGGATTAGAATATAGTGGAAAAAGATTTTTTGACAATTTTTCGGATTTTGCAGATAAGTATGGTTTACAGGATATGTATTCAGCAGGTTTTTATCCTTTTGAAACTTTAGAAGAATACTGGGCGTATTGGAGTCGTCATATTTGGTTAAACCGCTATCAATCAAATGTAGGAAAACCATATACTGATTTACTTTCTTTAGTAAAGGATAAGGATTATTTTGTATTGACCACTAATGTAGACCACTGTTTTCAAAAAGCTGGTTTTGATAAGCACCGTTTATTTTATACACAAGGAGATTATGGACTTTGGCAATGTTCTAAAGCCTGTCATCAAGTAACTTATGATAATGAAGAACAAGTAAAAAAAATGATTTCAGAACAAAAAGAAATGAAAATACCGACAGACTTAATTCCTTATTGTCCGCATTGTGGTGCTCCTATGACAATGAACTTGCGTATAGACGGAACATTCGTGCAAGATGAAGGATGGCATACCGCGTCAAATAGATATTATGAGTTTTTGAAAAGGCATGAAAATCTTTGTATTTTGTTTCTTGAGTTAGGTGTGGGGAATAATACACCTGCTATTATAAAATATCCTTTTTGGAATATGACCTCTAAAAATAGAAAAGCAGTATATGTCTGTATCAATTATCAAGAAGCATATTGCCCGGTACAGATAGAAAAACAATCAATTTGTATTCAATCTGATATAGGAAAAGCAGTACAGGATTTAGTACCTGACAAATATTTATAAGCTGTATTCGAACTTTTAACCACCAGGCAGATAGTTTTTAAAGTCACTTCCTTTCCAAATAAAATACTGCCACCTGGGTGCGGTCCCGCAGATTAAGTTTGTCAAGAATCATACTTAAATAGTTTCTCACAGTTCCCTCGCTTAGATACAGGCGAGCCGCGATTTCCTTGTTGCTTAACCCTTCAGCAATCAGCCGGATGACATCCAGTTCCCGTTCGCTGATGCCATGTGCCATATAGTCAAAATCCGGTTTTTTCTGAGCCATCAGTCCGGGAATCCGGGAGACAATCTCATCCCCGAATACGGTCTGACCGGAAGCAGCGGCGCGGATGGCTGGGATAATATTCTGATAATCCTGCTTTAACAGATATCCTGCTGCGCCCAGTTTCAGGGCTTTTATAATATATTCATCGTCAGAAAAGGTAGTGAGCAGGAGGATACGCGCATCGGGAAATTCTTTCAGGATCTCCTCAGCTGCCTCAAGACCATTTGTCTTTTTCATCCGGATATCCATTAGCAGGACATCGGGGTGGTGTTCCCGGTAAAGGGGAAGCGCCTTGGCGCCGTCATCTCCCGTGGCAGCCACCTCAAAGCCGGGATGGGTCTCCAGGATCATTTTCAGTGCGCTGACAACGAGACAATCGTCATCGATCAGTATCAGTTTCATATAGTTGTCTCCTTTTTGGTATTGTGATCAGTATCTTAAAACCATTTTCCGTAAAAATATGAATGTTTCCTTTAAGCTTTGCTGTTCGTTCCCGCATATTGGAAAGCCCCATTCCTGAACCGCTGTTTCCTGGTTTCTTTACCTTTGTTCCGTTGTCCTCGATACAGAGCTGATATAGTGCGGGATGTTCCCGGATGGTCACGGAGGCTTTCGAGGCATTGCTATGCCGCATGATATTGGAAAGGGCTTCTTTCGTAATACTGATAAAACTGTATTTCACATCTTTCGGAACTATGTGTCCGGCATCATAGAGATAGCTCACAGGACAGAATGTAAAGTCTTTTATAAGTGAACGGACGGCTTCGTCCAGATTTACTGATTCGTCTCTTAAGTCATGGACGCTTGTGCGGATATTATCCATGGCAGAGTTCAGTGTTTTATCCAGGGAATCCAGTGTCTGCGACAGTCCTTCATCGTGGTTTACGGCTTTGGCAGCTCCTGTCAGGAGGATGGAGCGGGAGAGAAGATGCCCCACGTTGTCGTGAATCTCCCGTGCAATCCGGTTGCGCTCTTTCAGGGTTGCGGTGTAGATTTCATAATCCTGTTTTTCCAGAAGGGTGCGGTTCTTTTCTGTCAGAAGGATATCCCGCTCTGTGCTGTCGTCCTGCGTACGCCGCAAGGTTTCTTTGAGAATCTCTAACTCAGAAGATTGCTGCGCAAGTAGAAAAGCAATAAGAAATCCGAACAGTTCCATACAGAGCAGCAGAACCGGCAGGCGGTAAGTGACAGCCGCAAAGATAAAAAGCAGGATCAAGCTAACGATCCATAGTGCAGAGCGTTTCTTCCGGAACAGGTAGTATCCTGCGACAGGATAGAAACAGAGAAATGTATGGATGAGAGCTGCAGCGGCCAGGAAACAGAGACAGACTGTTGTAAAGACAGTGTCATTTTCTAAAAAGAGGCTTATACAGCAGAGGATTACTGCACATAAAAATGCCAGTACAAATTGAATATCAGGCTGTATGAAAAAAAGAGAAAACATGCATAAAAGCATGATCGCCGCAGAGTTCAATAGATTTTTCATATGTTACCGGTTAAAACCATTCCTTTCTCATGTTTTGTGGGGCCCAAAGTCATGCTTTTCATGCAATCCTGAAACGCATGACCTTTTGACTCTGGTATCATATACACATTATAGCCTAAAAAGACAGGAAGGGCAAAGAAAAAGAAAAGGCTTGTGACATTTGTCATATAAAGGTATGACAGCATACACTACCGGGCAGCGTTCAAATAATGTAATCTTATATCATGATGATAAATGCCGTATATACGACTTATATGCAAAAGGATAGGTATGGAACAGGAGGTATCAGGGAT
>CASERA010000133.1 GCA_949290175.1 uncultured Ruminococcus sp. | reverse complement strand
GGGGGGAAGCTGCAGATGTAAGTTTTAATATTATCAATATTTTAAAATTATTTGTGGTAGGGATTGTTGCAGCGGCAACTATGGTGATTCCGGGAGTCAGCGGTTCCATGATGTTAATGCTGCTGGGCTATTATGATACAATTCTGAAAACGATTAATAGATTTATAGATGGATTATTGGTATTTGACATGAACGAAATCTTGCAGCAGTGCGGAATACTGATTCCGTTTGGCATTGGAGTTGTTGTTGGAGTTTTTCTGATTGCCAAAATGATTGAATTTGTTTTTTTAAAGGCAGAAATACATGCGTATTGTGCAATCATAGGTTTGATTTTATCATCTCCTATTGTTATTTTAATGAATACTGACTGGAGTAGAGGGTCTGTATGGATGATTTGTATAGGACTTGTCACATTTACAGCAGGATGGATTGTGGCAAATAAACTGGGAGAAAAATAAAAAGCGGCGGTGCCAGGCACTGCCGCTTTTTATTTTTGGTACAGATATCTCTTTAGCCGGTCTGACGGGACGTATCTTTTAGCTGGAGAAATTCCACATAATCAAGAAGCTGCTGCCGTGATTCGGCAGATAATTCCATATACGCAGAAAGCAGCTCAGATTCCGGAGTATTGGAAAGTCTGGAAACTGAAATGGTATCCTGCTGAGAACCTTTCAGCAGATAGTCTACGGATACATGAAAGTAATCGGCAATCTGAAGCAGACGTTCATAATCGGGCTGTTTTCCTTTTGTCTCATATCCTGCAATAGTAGAACGAGTCAATTCCAAATGCTCGGCTAATTCGTTTTGAGTCACATGGTTTTGTTCTCTTAATTCTTTTAATGTAGCTGAAAACTTCATATGCCACCTCCTGGTTATAGTGTATTTTATCAGTTTGCAGACATTTATTGACAAAAAGTGCCAAATATCAACAAAATGCATATAATAGTGACGAATCGACACTTAAATCCAGTCGGAAGAGGCGTGGGCAAAACCGTTGACACCGTTTAGGAAAATTCGTATAATGAAAAAGAAGAACAGAAAGGACAGAAAAGATATGTTTGCAAAAAATGATGAAGAAAAGAGGAGCCGCCTCTGGAAAACCGTGATGACAGTGTCCACAGTTCTGATTATTATTATCGCGGCTTTTTTTGTAATAAAGCTTTTCACATCAAACCCTCTGGAGGGAACCTGGATTCATGAGGACAGCGGGCTGATACTTACGATTCAGGGAGAGGATACGGTATCGATTGAATGGCCGGAAGAATTCGACGGAGCTAAAGTAAAAGTTCCGATGGAATGCAGTGTGAACAAGGATATGAAAATCTTAACACTGAGTACTCAAGAAAGTGATATTCAGAAGGCAGCAAAAGATGTAGGAGAAAGCGTATCTCAGTCAGATATACAGGCAGCAGCAGAAAGCCTGCAAGGAAATTATGATTATAGTATTGAGCAGAAGCAGCTGATACTGACAGAACGTGAATACGGAGAGCAGCTGATATTTCAGAAGCGGTAAAAGGCAGCATTGATAAACAGGGAGAATTCCCTGTTTATTTCATGAGAGAATATTTTTTTCTTTCCTCTGTGCGAGGAAAGACAGGATAGAATGAAAAGGAGGAGCAGTATGGCCGAATTGAGGAATCAGACCAGGGAAGTGCGGATTGGAGATGTCTGGATTGGAGGAAATCATCCGGTTGCAATTCAATCTATGACAAATACAAGGACGGAAGATATAAAATCTACGACAGAACAAATTTGGCGCCTGGAGAAAGCAGGATGTGAAATTATCCGATGTGCCGTTCCAACTATGAAAGCAGCGGAAAGTTTACGGGAGATTAAGAAGCAGATTCATATTCCACTTGTGGCGGATATCCATTTTGATTATCGTCTCGCAATTGCCGCAATTGAGAATGGCGCAGATAAGATACGGATTAATCCGGGAAATATCGGTTCAGCAGAACGTGTGAAAGCCGTTGTAGAAAAAGCAAAAGAGTATGAAGTGCCGATTCGTGTCGGAGTGAACAGCGGTTCACTGGAGAAGCATCTTCTGGAGAAATACGGTGGTGTAACAGCAGAGGGAATTGTAGAGAGCGCACTGGACAAAGTAAAGATGATTGAAGACATGGATTATGACAATCTGGTGGTAAGCATTAAATCCTCAGATGTCTTGATGTGTGTAAAGGCTCATGAGCTGATTGCAAAACAATGCCGGTATCCTCTGCATGTAGGAATTACGGAATCAGGTACTGTATATTCCGGTAATGTAAAATCTTCTGTCGGACTGGGGATTATTTTACATGAGGGAATCGGAAATACTATCCGGGTGTCTCTGACCGGAGATCCGGTGGAAGAAATCCGCACGGCAAAGCTTATTTTAAAGACATTAGGCATGCGAAAATCCGGAATCGAAGTAGTGTCTTGTCCCACTTGCGGACGAACAAGAATTGACTTGATTGAACTCGCAAATCAAGTGGAATCAATGGTACAGGATATCGATTTGGATATCAAAGTTGCTGTGATGGGATGTGCAGTAAATGGTCCCGGAGAAGCCAGGGAAGCAGATATCGGAATTGCCGGTGGAATTGGAGAAGGACTTTTGATTAAAAAAGGTGAGATTGTAAAGAAAGTAAAAGAAGAAGAACTTTTGGAAACATTGCGTCAGGAGTTGTTAAATTGGAACAGGTAAAGAATTCAAAAGCTTTTTTTGAGGTATTTCCGACATTGAAAGCAGAAACAGAAATTGAGTTTCTTTTCAAAGATGTGGAAGTAAAGAAAATTACAACGAATTCGTCGAGAGATTTTCTGCATATCCATATTTTAAGCCATCATTTACTTCAGAAAAAAGTTATCTGGAAAATGGAAATGATGATTAAGGAGCAATTGTTCGGGACTGCTCCGGTTGCAATCAAAATAGAAGAATTCTATGTACTGTCGGAGTTATATACGCCGGAAACTCTGTTGGCGGAATATCGGGAAAGTCTGATTCTTGAGCTGGAGCAGAAAAGTGTTCTGGCTGCCAATATGTTTGAACAGGCACAGATGAAGTTTGAAGGAGAGAAGATTGTATGCCTGGAGCTTCTGGATACCATTGTATCCGAGGGGAAGAAAGAATACATTGTAGCACTTCTGGAAGATGTGCTGAAAAACCGGTTTGCCATGGATGTGGAAATCCGTGTCATTTACCGGAAACAGGAAGAGAATCAGAACCGGGAATATGATGAACAGAGGATTCAGCAGGAAATCAATGCCATTTTTGAGCGCCGTGCAAGACAAAAAGGTGATTTGCAGCCGCAGAAAAAGAAAGTGGAAGTATCGTCTGAATCAAAACAAGAGAAAAAATCCGCAGATATTGGTAAGAAAAAAGAATTCTATCGACCGTTGAAACAAGGAGATGATCCATCTCTGATTTATGGAAAGAATTTTGAGGATGAGCCGCTTACTTTGGAGCAGGTTATCGGTGAAATGGGTGAAATTACCATTCATGGAAAGATTATCAGTTTTGATATGCGTGAAATCAGAAATGAAAAGACAATACTGATGTTTTCTGTTACGGATTTTACAGATACGATCACTATAAAAATGTTTGTCCGCAATGAACAGCTGGCAGAATTGCTGGGGGATATCAAAAAAGGTGTATTCGTAAAAATCAAAGGTGTAACAACGATTGATAAGTTTGATGGAGAACTGACCATAGGGTCTGTAACGGGAATTAAGAAAATCGGAGACTTTACAGTATCCAGAAAAGATTTAAGTCCTGTAAAACGTGTGGAACTGCACTGTCATACAAAGATGAGCGATATGGATGGTGTATCCGAGGTAAAGGACATTGTAAAGCGTGCTCATGACTGGGGACATCCTGCCATTGCGATTACAGATCATGGAGTTGTACAGTCTTTTCCGGATGCAAATCATTACATAGAAACACTGGAAAAGGATGATCCGTTCAAAGTGATTTACGGAGTAGAAGGCTATGTAGTAGATGATCTTACTGAAATTGCGCTTCATGCAGGGGAGCAGACACTGGATGACACGTATATTGTTTTTGATATTGAAACAACCGGGTTTAGTGCGATTAAAGATAAAATCATCGAAATCGGTGCAGTAAAGGTGGTAAATGGTGAAATCGTGGACAAGTTCAGTACATTTGTCAATCCAAAACGTCCAATTCCATTTGAAATTACTAAGCTGACGGGAATTACTGATGAAATGGTAATGGATCATCCAGATATCGAGACGGTTTTGCCGCAATTCCTTGAATTTGTCGGAGATGGTGTACTTGTAGCACACAATGCCGGATTTGATGTGGGATTTATTGAGCAGAATTGTCGGTACCAGAATATCGAAGCTGCATTTGTCTCTGTGGATACAGTGGCGCTTGCAAGGGTTCTTCTGCCGACCCTATCAAAATATAAATTGAATATTGTAGCAAAGGCACTGAATATTTCTCTGGAAAATCACCATCGGGCAGTGGATGATGCCAAAGCAACGGCAGAAATTTTTGTGAAATTTGTGCAGATGCTCAAAGAGCAGAATATAACAACATTAAAAGAGATGAACCGATTCGGCGACATGAATATAAATGCTATTCGGAAGTTACCGATGTATCATATCATTATTCTCGTTAAGAATGATATCGGAAGATTTAATCTCTATAAATTAATTTCAGATTCTCATTTAACCTATTATGCAAGACGTCCGAGAATTCCAAAAAGTATGTTGAATAAACACCGTGAAGGGCTGATTGTAGGAAGTGCCTGTGAAGCGGGAGAGTTGTATCAGGCGATTTTAAATAAGAAATCTCCTGAGATGATTGCGCGGCTTGCAGAATTTTATGATTATTATGAAATCCAGCCGATAGGAAATAATCAGTTTATGATTGAGAGTGACAGATATTCGGAGATTAATAATGAAGAAGATTTGCGAAACATCAACCGGGAAATCGTAGAGTTGGGAGAAAAATTCAAAAAGCCGGTAGTGGCGACCTGTGATGTACATTTCCTGGACCCGGAAGATGAAGTCTATCGCCGGATTATCATGGCGGGAAAGGGATTTGGAGATGCGGATACGCAGCCGCCTCTGTACCTGCGGACAACAGATGAAATGCTGGAGGAGTTTTCTTACTTGGGCTCTGCAAAGGCAAGAGAAGTCGTCATTGAAAATCCAAATAAAATCTGCGATATGACAGAGAAAATTTCTCCTATTAACCCGAATAAATGCCCGCCGGTTATTGAAAATTCAGAGCAGGATTTACGCGATATCTGTTACAATAAAGCACATGAGATTTATGGAGAAGAGCTGCCTGCTCCGGTATCCGCCAGATTGGAAAAAGAACTAAATTCCATTATTTCCAATGGATATTCCGTAATGTATATCATTGCGCAGAAGCTGGTTTGGAAATCCAATGACGACGGTTATCTGGTGGGCTCCCGTGGTTCCGTAGGTTCTTCTTTTGTGGCAACGATGGCGGGAATTACGGAAGTGAATCCTTTGAGCCCTCATTATTATTGCCGGGAATGTCATTATCATGATTTTGATTCAGAAGAGGTTCGCGCATTTGCAGGCGGATGTGGATTTGATATGCCCGATAAAAAATGTCCGAATTGCGGTGCTCAGCTTGTAAAAGCAGGATTTGATATTCCGTTTGAAACTTTTCTTGGATTCAAGGGAGATAAAGAGCCGGATATTGACTTGAACTTTTCCGGTGACTATCAGGCAAAAGCGCATAAATATACAGAAATTATCTTTGGTGAAGGGCATACATTTAAGGCGGGAACTATCGGAACACTTGCGGATAAGACGGCTTTTGGATATGTGAAAAACTATTATGAGGAGCGGGGACACCGGAAGAGAAAATGTGAAATTGACAGAATTGTGCAGGGATGTACAGGAATCCGCCGAAGTACCGGACAGCATCCGGGAGGAATTGTAGTATTGCCTCACGGCCATGATATCAATGAATTTACTCCGGTACAGCATCCGGCAAATGATATGTCAACGGACATTATAACAACACACTTTGATTACCATTCCATCGATCACAACTTGTTGAAGCTGGATAGTCTCGGTCACGATGATCCGACTATGATTCGAACTCTGGAAGAATATATAACATCGGATGCCATGGACAATGAATTTAATGAAGAGAATCCTTTCGATGCAAAAAAAATCCCTCTGGATGACAAGCAGGTATTATCATTATTCCATGATACAAGTGCTCTTGGGATTAAGCCGGAGGATATTGACGGCTGTAAATTAGGCTGTCTTGGAATTCCGGAGTTTGGAACAGACTTTGTTATTCAGATGGTGCAGGACGCTAAACCGCAGTCATTGTCAGATTTAATCCGTATTTCCGGATTATCCCATGGAACTAATGTGTGGCTGGGAAATGCACAGGTGCTTATTGAATCTGGAAAAGCGACGATTTCTACGGCAATCTGTACCCGTGATGATATCATGGTTTATTTGATTAATCAGGGTGTGGACAGTGCACTTTCATTTACGATTATGGAGAGCGTGCGAAAAGGAAAAGGTTTAAAGCCGGAGTGGGAAGAGGCGATGAAGGAAAAAAATGTGCCTGACTGGTATATCTGGTCTTGTAAGCAAATCAGTTATATGTTTCCGAAAGCACATGCAGCGGCTTATGTTATGATGGCATATCGTATTGCCTACTGTAAGATTAATTATCCATTAGCGTATTACGGGGCTTATTTTGGAATCCGCGCCAACGCATTTTCTTATGAGATTATGTGTCAGGGCAAAGAAAAATTGAATTTTTATATGAAAGATTATAAACGGCGCTCGGATTCTCTGAGTAATAAAGAGCAGGATGTGCTGAAAGATATGAAAATCGTACAGGAAATGTACGCAAGGGGGTATGAATTTCTTCCTCTTGATATCTACAAGGCGAAGGCGACAAAATTCCAGATTATCGATGGAAAACTCATGCCGCCCCTGTCCAGTATTGAAGGGATGGGTGAAAAGGCGGCAGAGGCCGTGGAAGCTGCATCAAAAGACGGACCATATTTGTCTTTGGATGATTTCCGTCAAAGAACAAAAGTCAGCAAAACTGTCATTGATTTTATGGCAGATTTGGGGCTGCTGGGAAATCTGCCTCAGAGCAATCAACTTTCCCTGTTTGATTTTTAATCGGGACGTGCTATAATTGGAGGAAATTGCAAGTGATATGATTGGAGGATGAAGCTATGTATGATTTTGAAGAAATCAAAAGAGAAGATGTGGAGATTGCGGATGCAATCCAGGCAGAAATGGAAAGACAGAATTCTCATATTGAATTAATTGCTTCTGAAAACTGGGTAAGCAAAGCTGTAATGGCAGCAATGGGAAGCCCGCTGACAAATAAATATGCGGAAGGATATCCGGGAAAGCGTTATTATGGTGGATGTCAGTGTGTGGATGTGGCAGAGAATCTGGCGATTGAGCGTGCAAAAGAACTTTTTGGCTGTGAGTATGCCAATGTGCAGCCGCATTCCGGCGCGCAGGCGAATATGGCAGTAATGTTTGCAATGCTGAAACCAGGGGATAAAGTAATGGGGATGAACCTTGATCATGGCGGTCATCTTACACATGGTTCTCCGGTGAATATGTCAGGAACTTATTTTGATTTTACGGCATATGGAGTCAATGAAGATGGAGAGATTGATTATGATGAAGTATTGAGAATTGCAAAAGAATACCGTCCGAAATTGATTATTGCGGGCGCCAGTGCATATGCAAGAATTATTGATTTTAAAAGATTCCGTGAAATTGCAGATGAGGTGGAAGCCTATCTGATGGTGGATATGGCACATATTGCCGGGCTTGTGGCAGCAGGGCTTCATCCAAGTCCGATTCCTTATGCACATGTAACAACGACAACAACGCATAAGACACTGAGAGGACCGCGAGGAGGAATGATTTTAAGCAGTAATGAAATGAATGAGAAATTTAATTTCAATAAAGCGATTTTCCCGGGAATTCAGGGAGGTCCTCTCATGCATGTGATAGCGGCAAAGGCGGTATGTTTCAAAGAAGCGCTTCGTCCTGAATTTAAGGAATATCAGAAACAGGTTGTAAAGAATGCAAAGGCTCTTTGCGAAGGATTGTCAAAACGTGGACTGAAAATTGTATCGGGAACTACCGATAATCATTTGATGCTGGTGGATTTAACCGGAGAAAATATCAGCGGAAAAGAGTTGGAGCAGCGTTTGGATAGGGTACACATAACTTGTAATAAAAATACGATTCCAAACGATCCGCGTTCTCCATTTGTTACGAGTGGTGTGAGACTTGGGACACCGGCAGTGACAACCCGGGGCATGAAAGAAGATGATATGGACAAGATTGC
>CASERA010000132.1 GCA_949290175.1 uncultured Ruminococcus sp. | reverse complement strand
TTCATTTAAAAGAACAGCTCCGTCTACTGCAATCTTCTTAATTTCTTCCTTTCCTTTTTTAAATACCTGCTCTCTTTGTGCCACGGATGTAGAGTTGTACAGATGAATCACAGCATGAGGTGCACCTTTGACCGCCTCAAAAGTTTTTTTGATAATATGTTCTCTTGCCTGAGTCAGAACCTGGATAGTTACATCCTCTGGTATCATGTTCTGCTCAATCAAAGTTCGAAGAAACTGATACTCTGTTTCAGACGCTGCCGGAAATCCTACTTCTATTTGTTTGAATCCAACCTCTACAAGCATCTGGAAAAATTCAATCTTTTCTTCCAGGCTCATCGGTTCGATTAAAGCCTGATTTCCATCTCTCAAATCCACACTGCACCAAATCGGTGCCTTTTCAATATGGTCTTTTTTCACCCAATCATAACATGACTCGGGTGGCATGAAATAACTCCTCACATATTTCTCATAATTTTTCATCGCAAGCTCTCCTTATATTTTATCAATATCATTGTTTTTTTTTATCTTCATTAATACTAACATAATCTATCTTGTCTATCCAGTGAATAAATTAATCATTTTTCTTGATTTTTTTTAATCTAACAGAGATATTTTGCAATAATCTGAGTAAAGAACCACTTGAAATTAATCTTGGGAACATTTTTTTGAGCAATAACCGGGATTTCCAGAAGTATTTTATCATCCAGCTCATATCGTATCCATCCCACAATATCTCCCGCTTTCACAGGCGCTTCCAAAGTTTCCGGAAGTTCTGTCTGAATTTCTGTTTTTTCCCAATCGGCTAGTAAAACCTGATATTCGACCATGTCTGTTTTTAAAGACAGCGTTTCCCACGCCTTCCTTTCAAAAGGATTTTCTTCTGAAACTCCTTCCTCTACCAAAATTTCCGGAAGTTCCTGTTTGCTCCAGATATCCCGGTATTGATAATTTTCCAGCCCATATTCCATCAATAACCTCGTATCTTCCCACTTATAATTTTTGTGATTAGGCCATCCACATCCCAAAAGAGCCACAATAAAAGTTCGTCCGTCTTTCTGAAGGGCACCTACATAGCAGTATCCTGCCTCTCCCGTAAATCCTGTTTTTCCTGAAATCACTCCCTCCATCATGGTCAGAAATCTATTATGATTGGTACAAGAATAGGTATGTACCCCCTTCTGATCTGTAAATTGGAAGGAAGGGGTCCCCGTAATTTCCAAAAATTCTTCTGCTTTTTCAGAATCCATAATACAGTACTTCATAATAACTGCCAGTTCTTCTGCCGTTGTATGATGCGTTCCTCTATCATCACTTGCATCCAGTCCATTGGGAGTAATAAAATAAGTATGTGACAACCCTAATTCTTCTGCCTTTGCATTCATTAAATCTGCAAATGCCTCTACACTGCCTGAAATATGCTCTGCAATCATCACCGCCGCATCGTTATGAGATTCCAGCATCAAAGAATAAAGCAGCTCTTTTAGTAAAAACTGCTCTCCCGCAGTTACACCCAGATGCACTCTGGGCTGAGCTGCTGCATTCGCACTCGCAGTCACCACATCATCCGTTTTTCCATTTTCTAAAGCAAGAATACAGGTCATAATCTTCGTTGTACTCGCCATTGCCCGCTCTTTTGCTCCATTTTTTTCAAATAAAATACGCCCGCTGTCCGCATCCATTAAAACTGCTGACTGGGCGTATAAGCGCTCTGCTATTTCAGGTTCTTCTGCCTGTACATCTAAGAAAAGGCCGATACATAGTATCATACTCAGACACAAACCATATAATCTGCGTCTTCTGCTTATTTTGACAAGTTCCATCTTTTTGCTCCGTGGACATCTGTTGTTACATCCTATGCCAGCTGATTTAAAAACAGAACTAAATATCCAGTTTCAGATGTACCTCATCTTCCGCTTCTTCTTTAAAATGCTGTACCTGCTCCGGATTCGGGAGAGGCAGTTCATCTAAAGAGTGCACACTGAATCTGCGAAGGAATTCTTCCGTAGTCCCAAATAAAAGTGGCTTTCCCGGAGCGTCCATTCTTCCAACTTCTTCTACTAAATCATACTCTACTAGTTTATTCACAGCATGATCTGATTTTACTCCACGGATTTTTTCAATTTCCAGCTTCGTAATGGGCTGTTTATAAGCAATAATCGAAAGAGTTTCTAAAAGCACCTCCGTTAATACATGCTTTTTCGGCTGCTTTGCAACCTTAATCAGATATTCATACGCTTCTTTTTTCGTACACATCTGAAAGGAATCTTCCAGCTCCATAATTCGAATTCCCCGATCCTTTCTCTCGTATGTTTTCATCATGCGGTATATGATTGACCTGGTTGTTTCTTCATCATATCCAATTGCCTCTGCAATCTTTGAAAGTTCTACGGAATCTCCCATTGTAAAAAGAATCGCCTCAATGACTCCCTGGAATTTCTTTATTTCTTTATCATCCAATTCCTTCTGCGCTGTTCTTATCTGCGATTTGTTGTCCTGCATTTTGAACACCTCATTTCTCTTCTTAGTTATTGAGCCACAAGAGAATCTATCATAATATCTCCGCAGATTTCCTCCTGCTTCACTCGAATAATACCTGTCTTCATCAATTCCAGAACCGCCAGAAAAGTCACTACAATATGCATCTTGCTCTTTTGCTTTTCCAAAAGAGCCCGGAAACTGAATGTACGGTGTTCTCTTGCATACTCTTCCACATAAAAAAGCTTATCCGGAAGCGGGACGTCTTCTTTTTCAATTTTTCCGAATTTACTTCGCACCGGATCAATCTTATCCTCTTGTCTGCGCATAACTTCTTTAAAAATCCTCTTCAGCTGTACCAAAGTAACATCTCCCAGAAGTTCATTCAGGTCTACCGGAGGCGCGTAATTTTTCACTTCTTCCGGAATACTGGCCGTCTTATAAAAATATTGCTCTGCATCCACCTGACGGTCTCGAAGTTCATAGGACATGTATTTGTACATTTTGTATTGAAGAAGCTGCTCTACCAGCTCCGTTCTCGGATCTTCCTCTTCCCCTTCTTCGTTCACTTCCTTGGGCAAAAGCATCCGGCATTTAATATCCAGAAGTGTCGCTGCCATAACCAGAAATTCACTCATGACATTTAAGTCTTCTTTTTCCATCTCCCGGATATAATCCATATATTGGTTTGTAATCTCCACAATCGGTATGTCATAAATATCTATTTTATTCTTATCGATTAAATGCAGGAGAAGGTCTAAAGGGCCTTCAAATACCTGCAGTTTCACCGGTATTCCCATAGTTTACTTGTCTCTCCCATTCAATCTGGATGTTTACACTGTTCTTAATTATACGGGAAATAGTCACATTTCTCAACAAAAATTTTCTCTGAATTCCACCCAAACTCCCTGTTTTATCCTTGTATTCACTCTGATTGCTTCTCAGTTTTTAAATGAACGACAATCAGCTCAGCCTCATTCAAAAACCGCAGGTTCACTGTATGGGTTCCAAGACCTCTGCTGACAATAATTGTATGCCCTTCTTCTACCGTCATCTCTCCGGAATATTTTGGAAACAGAATTACCTGAGGAGTAATAACCCCTCCAATTCCAGGCAGACGAATAATCCCTCCATGAAGATGCCCTGACAGTACCAAATCCGCCCCCCATTCTTTGTAAGCTTTAAAATAGACTGGATTATGTGCCAAAAGTATTTGAAAGACAGAATCATCGCCCTTCCCAACACAGTGTTCTAAGTCCGTTTTGTTTATAGGATATCTATTAAATTTGCAATATGTTTTTTCCGGAAGTTCCAGACCGGTAATCTGTATTTTCTGCTCACCCAGATAAACAGATATTCTTTCATTTTCCAAAAGGTGAACTCCTGCCTGCACCAGTTCTCTTCGATAGGTTTCCCAGACATTTCCATATTCCCCGGGATGTTCTTTCATTCGTTGTTCATGATTCCCATTCGCATAATATACCGGACAGATTTCAGGAAGCTTTAAGACAAAATCCAAAGCAGGGCGAAATGTGCATCCTTTTTTTCCAATCAGCATATCACCGCCGATTAAAATCAAATCCGGGCAGACCTGGCGGACTGCTTCTAATAACGTTTCATTGTTCGAGCCATATACTTTATTATGAAGATCACTTAAAAACACAACCCGCTTTTCTGACTCTAATCCATTCAGTTTCGGAGACTTCACCACATCATGAGTCACCTTAAAATAATGAAGTTCTCTGCGTGCTTCCATCAGACACAGTAAACCGGCAATTACAATAATGGCAATGACAGCAAACAATATTAGTGGCATATTTCTCTCCTTTTTAGGAGTTCGCAGCATAATCGCATCTGCTTTCTCCATTTCTTTATTATCATTTATCCTATCATTTTTTGCATATGAATTCAACAGCATAAGGGGGTGTAACATGCATGGAGGCGCAGCCTTCGCTACGCCCCCGCTTTTTCCAATACCTTTTTCATATAATCCAGAAAACCGGCCTTTTCCGTTCCCTCTCCTGCTACAATATTCAAAGTTCCAATTTCTTTTCCGTTCAATTCATAAACCAGCTCTCCTACTTTATCTCCTTTTTTTACAGGAGCTTTGATCTTATCTTTCATTTTTAATGTTTTTGTAATCTCAGAGAGATTGGCTCCGCTTGTATCCAGATATCGGAAGGTTCCATCATAGGCACAGGAGATTTCTTCCTTTACCCCGCCTTCCACGGCAATTTTCTCCAGCTTTGGCTTTTCCTGGTCTTCATATACCTGACATTTGCCAAATCCATAATTCAAGAGTGCGGAAGCATCCCGAAACCGCTGTTTGGAGTTTTCTGCTGCCATAATCACTGCAATCAGCTCTACCCCGTCTTTTTCCGCCGTTGCAGAAACGCAGAATTTCGCTCCATTAGTAGAACCTGTTTTTAACCCCGTAGCATATTGATACTGCCGAACCAGCTTATTGGTATTGGTCAGCCCAAACTCTGAGGTGCCTTTTTTAGTGGTATGTGTGATTGTATCCATCCATATCATAGCATACTCGTGGATCTTCGGATATCTTTCTATTAACTCTTTGGACATCAAAGCAATATCTTTGGCCGTTGTAAGATGTCCATCAGTATCCAGACCATTGCAGTTCACAAAATGAGTATTGTCCATGCCCAGCTCTTTCGCACGCTGATTCATCATGTTTACAAATGCCTCCTCACTGCCGGCTATGTATTCGGCCATTGCCACGCAAGCATCATTAGCACTGGCCACTGAGATACATTTCAACATAGTATCGACAGTCTGAGATTCCCCAGGCTCCAAAAACACCTGGGAGCCCCCCATAGATGCTGCATATTCTGAAGTTGTCACCTCATCTTCCAACGTAATTTTCCCCTGTTCCAAAGCATCAAAAATCACAAGCATTGTCATGATTTTAGTTACACTCGCCGGCGGTCTTTGCGTATCCGCATCTTTTTCAAATAATATTTGTCCGGTAGATGCTTCCATTAAAATAGCCGATGGAGCACTGACTTCTATTTCGGCAGCAGTTTCTCTCTCTTGTGTTTCCTGGATTTCCTCCTGATTCTCTTCGGCTGCTGCTTCGAGAGGCAGTATCACATTTGCCATTTGGATACTAAGCAAAATACTTAATATTATCGCCAAAACTCTTTTCATAAAAAACTCCTCTGCTACATCGTCTGTTAACAATATAGTAGAGATATTCCCTAAATATGTCTGTCCTTTTCAATTCTATTCTAATAGTACGGATTATTTTACATAAAGTGCTGCTGATTTTACAACACCGTAAACAGTGCCTCTAATCCCAAATTCCCTTCATTTTCTAACATCATTTCCATTTTAGACTTATTAAAATCAGAATGTTCTACTTCTCTTGCATATCTTCGTGCTACTGCCAGTACATCTGAAAATTCAAGTTCTTCTTTATTTTGAATGTATGCGGCTCTGACCAGTTCACGTATAAAAATCAGACCTGCAAAGGCGAATTTCATCTTTCCATATGCCTTTCCATCATATACTGCACCGCAGAAATATGTAAAAATAAAATATGCCATAATCTGCTCTCCGATAATATCCGTAAAAACCGACTGCATTCTTTCAAACGTCATTTCTTTCTCTTCTTCATCTAAAATAATCTGTCGTGCGTCTTTTATATGAACTTTCCAGTCATCGCAGAGAACTTCCAAATGATTCAGAATCACAAACAGACTGCCTATTGTTTTTCTGCGTATTTCACCTTGATTTTCATATTTCTTCAGCTTTTCTGAAAACCACTCCCACATATGCGGACCAGAATATCTTTCTAAAAGCTTATCTATCTGAAACAATGCATGTTTATCAATCCTCTCCTGTAAATCATGAGACAATGCTAAAATTACTGCCAGACGAAGCTTCAGCGGTTTCTTCCGGTTCTGAAGAATCTGAAAAATTACAGTCCTTGCATCCATCAGCTTTGTAAAAAGGAAAAAATCAAAATCCGGATACTCTTCTGTTACTTCCGGATTTACGGCATGAAGAAAATGAACGGGCTCTTTACATCCAAGAATCATTTCTGCTGCCACAGGACAGGACAAAGATAATGATATTTCCCGAAGCCCTTCAAATTCCTCAACATGTCTTGGATACATCCGGCAGGTTCTGCAAAACATCGTTTCGCCGCCCTCCAGATATATATCACACAAGTTGTCCTCGTTCAGAAATGCACATCTTTTTCCATACTGTTTAAAAACCCCTTCCTTCCAGTCAATCTCATTTCGAAGTCGATTTCCAAATCCCCCTTGCATTTTTCTCCACCTTTTCTACTAATTTCTATATAAAATTCTTTATGAACTACTTGCATTTTCCAGATGCAGGTAATATAATAATTACATGCAGATATAGTTCATCGGTAGAACACCAACTTCTCAAGCTAGAGAGGCGAGGTCGACTTCCATTATCTGCTTTTTTTATGTTTATTTTTATACTAATATGACAGCCAGATACTGTCAAGCATATTCACCGACACAAGGAGGTCCCTATGAAATCCCGTACCTATTATGATATTCTCGGCGTATCCCGGGAAGCAACTCTTCAGGAAATTACCAGTGCTAAAAATGCGCTTGCAAAAGTGTATCACCCGGATGCAAATGTAAATCAAGGTGTTGACACAACTGCATTTATGCAGGAAATCCTGGAAGCCTACCGGGTACTCTCAAATACTGAAAAGCGCAGAGAGTACGACAAAGAGCTGGGAGGCGGAAAGACCCGCGTATTCCGTACATTTACCGTCGGGCCCTCAGAAGATGATGACACTACCCCATCCTTTGTTATTTATTGGAATGCCGCCTGTCGTCTGCAGGAAATCGTGGAACTTGCGATGGAATTGATGGAACACTCTTCAAATAAGAAAAAACGCAGTTTCTTTTTTTTCTTTAGAAGAAAGCAGGACGCTTTGTCAGAAGCTGAACGGCAAAAACATCTGAATTCTCTTTCGCTTAGAGCTATGCAATATATTTCTATTTTAAAAGAAGCTGGGATTCCACCAAAATACTGGACTGAAGATGCGATGAACTGGGTACTTATCAGATGGGGACACCGTCAGAACATGGATTATCGGATTCTCTTTAACCGTTACGAAAGGCATATTGAGCAGGATATTTCGGGAACGGAAAGACACAGAATACGTTCCCGTGATAAACAATTTCACAATAATCTAAAAAAACTGCTCAGCTGCGCTCTATAAGCGCAGCAGGCAGTCCTTCAAAAGACCTTCGCAGCCTTCTTTTACATCTTCATATGTCTTATCAAAATCTCCCGTATACCACGGGTCTGCAATATCACCTGAGTGTTCTGAAAAATCCAACAGCTTTGACACTTTTGCTTCCGGATCACTTCCTAATATCCTCATCATATTGCGGATGTTCCAGGTATCCATCCCGATTATATAATCAAATTCCTGATACTCTTCTTTTCTCAGCTGTCTTGCACGGTGATTTCCGCAAGGAATATTTTCTTCTTTTAATTTCTGTTGAGTTCCCCTATGAACCGGATTGCCGATTTCTTCGCGGCTGGTTGCTGCGGAATCAATATAGAAACAATCCTCCAACCCGGCTTTTTTCACCATATCTTTCATTACATATTCCGCCATAGTAGAACGGCAAATGTTGCCGTGGCACACAAACAAAACTTTTATCATATCTCTTAAACTCCTTTAAAATGCTGATTTTCCTTGATTTTACGCCACTTTCCG
>CASERA010000131.1 GCA_949290175.1 uncultured Ruminococcus sp. | reverse complement strand
CACTATCATTTTCAGATTACTACTAATTTATGCCAAATTTAATACAATTTCTATAATTTGACAAGCCGTGCAAATGCAGCAAACATTTTCTTTACTCCAGCACTATCAAATTCCACTGTCACCTCATAATCACGCCCGCCTTCCGTAACATTTGTAACAGTTCCTTCTCCGAATTTTACATGCCGCACGCGGTCCCCGACCCCGTAATCCAGACCTTTTCCTTTGGTAACTGCAAACTGCTTGGGCGCTGTCGAAAATGCCTTTGACTTAAACGTATGCTTTGCCTGAAAATATTGATTCTGTACCGGAATTTCTTCTTTTTCCTCAAACAATTTTTCTGAGCGGTTTCCGGATGTCATCAAATCCATTGGAATTTCTTTCAAAAAGCGGGACGTCTTATTATACTGTGTCTCACCTCTAATCATCCTGCGTCTTGCACAAGTCAGGGTTAATTTTTGTTCTGCTCTTGTGATTCCCACATAGCAAAGCCTGCGCTCCTCTTCCATCTCTTCAATATCATCAGAAGTTACCGTCATGTAACTTGGAAACAATCCATCCTCCATTCCGGCAAGGTAAACATGTGGAAATTCAAGACCTTTAGCACTGTGTAGTGTCATTAATACAACATAATCCTGTTCATCATCCAAATTATCAATATCTGCAACCAGCGCAACCTCTTCCAGAAATCCTCTTAGCGTCGATTTTTCATTTCTATCCTGACAAGACTCCTCATACGCTGCCATCTTACTGAGTAATTCATCAATATTCTCAATTCTGGATTCAGCCTCTTCCTTTCCTTCAGCTTCCAGACTTTCAATATATCCCGTCTTTTCAATGATTTCCTTCATCAAATCCGACAGGCTTACTTCCTCTGCAATTCCTTTAAAATACTCGATTAATGCAACAAATGAATCTAGTTTTGCCACACTCCTCGCCACTCCAGGTATCAAATCCAGTCCTTGAAGAGCTTCATAAAATCCAAGCCCCCGCTCTAATGCCGATTCCTGTACACGGTTAATTGTGGTCAAACCAATGCCCCGTTTCGGAACATTGATAATACGGCGTACTGCCAAATCATCCTGCCCATTATCAATGGTCTTCAAATATGACAATAAATCCTTAATCTCTCTTCTGGCATAAAAGTTCACTCCGCCTACAATTTTATATGGTATATTCTGTGCCACAAAACGCTCTTCAAATAAACGAGACTGTGCATTGGTTCGGTACAGAACTGCATGGTCATTATACGCCGCTCCATTTCTAACTTCTTTTTCAATGTCATCTGCAACATACTCTGCTTCATCATATCCCGTATCGAACTGACAAATCCGGAGCTTTTCACCTTCTCCGTTGTCTGTCCAGAGCCTTTTTTCTTTTCTCCCCACATTGTTGCTGATTACTGCATTTGCTGCATCCAAAATATTACTTGTAGAACGGTAATTCTGCTCCAGTTTTATCACTTTTGCATTTTGAAACTCCTGCTCAAAATTCAGGATATTTTTAATATTCGCTCCGCGGAATTTATAAATAGACTGATCATCGTCACCAACGACACATAAGTTTTTATATTTCCCTGCAAGCAGACTTACAAACTGAAATTGAACTGTGTTTGTATCCTGATACTCATCCACCATAATATAGCGAAACCGCTCCTGATAATAATCCAGAACATCCGGTTGTGTTTGCAGAAGCTGTACCGCCTTTACCAGTAAATCATCAAAATCCAGTGCATTATTTGCGCGCATCTGCTTTTCATATTCCCGGTACACCTTCGCAATCTTCAGCTTTCCAAAATCACCCGCTGCATTCAGCTCATATTCTTCTGGCGAAATCATCTCATTCTTCGCTGATGAAATCGCACTGAGAAGGTTCCTTTCCTTATATACTTTTGTATCAATATTTATCAGCTTACAAACATCCTTCATCAATGTTTTCTGGTCATCCGTGTCATAAATGGCAAAATTTGTATCATACCCAAGGCGGTCAATATGCCTTCTTAAAATTCTTACACAACTGGAATGGAATGTGCTTACCCAGATACTTTCTGAACCGAATCCCACCAGATTATCTACACGTTCCCGCATTTCCCCTGCTGCTTTATTCGTGAAAGTAATCGCCATAATATTCCAGGGATTCACTCCTTTTTCTTCAATCAGATAAGCAATTCGATGCGTCAGTACCCTGGTCTTTCCCGAACCTGCACCCGCCAGAATTAAAAGCGGTCCCTCTGTATGAAAAACCGCTTCCCTTTGTTGTTCGTTCAATGTATCATATATGCTCATATGTATCTCCTGTTTTCTATTTTGATGCTGTCAAAATTTTTCATTGAAGCCGGAATGTCCGACTGCCTTCTTTCATTATCGAACATGCTTTCTATGAAGTCAATATAATTTTTTCTATCTTTTCATACAGTCTCTATCAGCAAATACCGGACTCATGTTTATTTTTCTTTCTTCTCGATTTAAGATAGAAAAAACTTGCTATCTGGTTTTTATTACTATATAATAAACATATTGAGGTGATAATATGACAATTGATACAAATGATATGTTAAACAGTATATTACAAAGTCTTTCCCGAATTGATTACGTCCATCCGGAAGATATTCCGAATATTGATTTATATATGGATCAGGTAACAACTTTTATGGATGCCCAGCTTGCCTCCACAAAACGGTATGAAGAAGATAAGATTTTAACCAAAACCATGATTAATAATTATGCCAAAAATAATCTCCTTCCTCCACCGGTTAAGAAAAAATATTCAAGAGAACATGTACTTCTTCTTATTTTTATTTATTATTTTAAAAATATTTTTTCTATTAAGGATATTGAAACACTGCTGAATCCGCTCTCGGAGACATACTTTCAGCAAAACAACAAATCTACATCCGGGTTGGATATGAATGCCATTTATAAAGAAATCTGTGCCATGTGCAAAGAACAGGTCGAGCCACTGCAGGAAAATATTACAGCTTCCTGGAACAAGGCAGACGAAATTTTTTCTGATATTACAGGGGAAGAAAAGGAAACTCTAAAACTCTTTTCTTTTATTTGCAGTTTAAGTTTTGACGTATATGTAAAAAAGCTTCTGATTGAAAAGCTGATTGATAAGCTCCCGTCTTCCGACGAAACAGTTCATAAAAAATAAAGGATGTCCCACAGGTATACACATATCTGATGGGACATCCTTTATTTTATTTCATCAGCTCTATTTGCCAATTCGTTCGAAAACCATGTCATAACCGTCATTTCCATAATTCAAAGAACGGTTCACACGGCTGATTGTCGCTGTAGATGCTCCGGTCTTCTCTGCTATCTCCAGATATGTCTTCTGCTCCCTAAGCATCTTGGCAACTTCAAAACGTTGAGAAAGTGATAATAATTCATTGATTGTACAAATATCTTCAAAGAATGTATAACACTCCTCTTTGTCTTTCAGGCTTAAGATTGCGCTAAACAGGTAATCTACCGCTTCTGTCCTTATCTTCTTACTCATCTCTTACCTCTCCTTTATCAGCCAGATGATTACTTTTACATTTTAACACAGTAAATTTTTAAAGTCTACTTTTTTATGGCGATTTTAGAGATTCAGACAATTCAGCAGGAATTCTTCAATATTACAATTCTTTATAAATATTCAAAAATGGCTTTAATTTTTCAAAATCGGTTGTCACAACCAGTTCTTCCGGAAAGCTGCAATACTTTAGAACTTCTCTGGCATAATTGAAATTTCCTGCATCTACGTCAATATGTGCATCACTTCCTGTGGTCACTGGCACTTCATACTGTTTGCATAATTCCAAAATCTGTAAAATATTCTCTCTCGCCCCGATACGAAATCCATCCGGTTTGAGAGAACTGTTATTCACTTCCAGCAAGGTTCCGGTTTCCTTTGCCGTTTTTACCAGTACTTCATAATCAGCTTTAAATCTTCCATCATCCGGGTGCCCGATGATATTGACGTACGGCTTTTTCATCACTTCTACATATGCTTTTGTATTCTCTTCTTCCGTGTGTTCCGGGTCATAACATGGAGAGTGTATAGAAGCAATCACAATATCCAATTTCCTGCACAATTCCTCCGGTAAATCCAGGTCACCTTCCGGATTCATAATATTCAGCTCTGATCCAAACAGCATCCGTACTCCATTCATTTCTCTCGGAATTACATTCAGATTTTGAAAATAAATCATTTTGCAGGAACCTGGCATTTTAGGTGCATGTTCTGTCAATGCAAGTATTTCCAGTCCATTTTGAGACGCAGCTAAAGCCATTTCACGAATTGTATTGTATGCATGACCGCTGGCAATCGTATGTGCGTGTGTATCTGCAATTAATTTCATAATATCCCTTCTTTCTTTCGTTATCCTAAAAATCAGCATCATATTTTATTAGTATACCACAATTTTCCCAGAATACAATTTTTCAGAAATCAAATACTAATCGCGAGGTGATTCATTTGAAAGAAAAAAATAAATCAGAGCAATTACAGAAAAATCAGGAATTGATTGATAATTATGATTATCTAAAAAACGCTGCTTCTTCTATGGACTGCACCGGCCTGATTCCATCTTTGCCCCAATCAGAAGCAGAACTGGATGCCTACAATGAACTCTACCAGTACCAATCTCCTTTGGTAAATCCCGAAAACTCAAAGAAATAATTACACTTTTCTACGCCGGCGGAAGAATTTCCCATTTTTCGCCGGCATTTTGCAAATCCTTCTATCTTTTGCACTCTTTTGCCTGAAAACCACTATATCTTGCATTTCCCATTGCTCTTCCTCCCGCAAAATGTTATAATATTTTTTGTTATTAACAAAAGATTATCTGGAATCATTTACAGAAGGAGAGATATAAATAATGAAGTGTCCAAAATGTGGAAAAGATGTCATTTTAGAGAATAAAAAGGTTGGCACCGATGAAAACGGCGAACCTATTTTTAATCAATATGCAATCTGCAAGGATTGTAGAAAGCAATGGAATCTGGATAAACAACGAGCAAAAAAAGCAGCTGTTAAACATTCTGCGAATATTATTTCTATGCCGTCAGCTCCAGCTGCCGACGAACACACCGCATCAGTTTCCGAAGATACAGTGATTATTTCAAAAAAAACAGATGCAGATTCTAAGAATACACAGACAGCTCCAAAAAGAAAGCGTCCTGTTTCTGAAACTGGCGAAGCAGCTCCAAAAAGAAAACGTCCTGTCTCTGAAGACGGTGGAGCAGCCCCAAGAAAAAAACGCCCTGCTTCTGACAATATGGACGCACCGAAAAAAAGACAGACTTCTGCTCATGACGATATAGAGGCTGAAGAACCACGTTACAGTAACATTCCTCCTGAAAAGGTCCGTGCAAAACGGGAACGTGCTGTAAAACAAAGTTATGAAGATATGCTTGCATCAGATCCTGACAGAAAATCCGTACATAAAAGAAAACCGGTATCTGAACCTGATGAAGAATTTGATGATGACGAATACGATGATGATATTATCCCAAGATTCCGGGTTCTCCGAGTACTCTTAGGAATCATTTCAGTGATTGCCTTTGCATTCTTTGCTTATAGAGGTTTTATTACAGGACTGAATAATATTACTTCCGGCAGTGATGCGACTACCGGAACTACATTTATCGTATTAGCATTATGTATGCTTGTTTCAGGGCTGTTATTGCTGATTCTCCAGAAACACAATACAATTTTTGCATTCCTGCTTCCAACACTTTTCTATCTTGGAAGTGCCATCTACTCATTCCTGCAGCGTGGTGATGACAAGATGCTTTTATTTGGTGCAATTGCCAGTGCCGTACTTGCAGTGATTTTCCTGGTTCTAACCATTCTTTCCAGACTGGAAGATAATGGGGATGACGAGGACTATGAGGATTATGATGATCCCTTTGAGGATGATCACGACAATTATTAACCCTTACATTAATGACTTTTTACAGAGTCCATACACTGTCTTATTTTATCCTTGGATAGTGTATTGGCTCTTTTTTCACGCCTTTTCCCATTGTTACATATATTATAAACGACTGAATATTTCCCAAATGGAGGATTTATGAAAAAGCGTATCTTTTCTCTATTGCTCATTGCCGCAATGCTGATAACATTGCTTCCCGGATGTAGTTCCAAAAAGGACACAAAAGAAACTTCTACAAAAACAGAAAATACTGACACTTCTGAGAAACAGAATTTAACAGAAGTTACTCTCAACGAGGTTGCTCATTCCATTTTCTATGCTCCGATGTATGTCGCAATTACCGAGGGGTATTTTGAAGAAGAGGGAATACAGCTGCAGCTGATTACGGGATTTGGAGCTGATAAAACCATGACTGCCGTTCTTTCCGGTGAAGCAGATATTGGTTTCATGGGCTCTGAAGCATCTATTTACACATATAATGAAGGAGCCACCGACTATGTTGTCAATTTTGCACAGCTCACACAGCGTGCCGGCAATTTCCTGGTTGCCAGAGAAGAAATGCCTGATTTCACCTGGGATGATTTGAAAGGAAGTCTTGTACTGGGAGGACGGAAAGGTG
>CASERA010000130.1 GCA_949290175.1 uncultured Ruminococcus sp. | reverse complement strand
GTACCAGCGTACCTGTCCTGTATTCTTTACAAATATGTTGAATCTGAAGCATTTATCATTCCTCTTTTTTCTTATTTTCTTTATAGGCTATGCTTTGCTTATACCCTGCCAGATAGTATTTCATTCCATTCAGGACATCACTGCGGAAGTCCCTTTGAAATCCCTGAAATCCTACCTTTAAAATCACATTTCTCACATCATCCGGTATTGTATTCTGCAGGTAGCACCCGGTAATGATCCCTGTCTCTGTAAAGAAAATATCTAGTATCTCCTTCTGAGACAAAATTCTTTTTTCGCTAAGCTGCCTGCTCCATTTTGCTGTCCTGTCAGCAAGCTGCTTTTTCATTTGGTAAAGGACTTCTGTATCAGCATTTTTTTCCAATATAATAGTACGAATAGATTCCAGCTTAATATACACCGGATTTTCATCCAGCAGATATTCCAGTTCTGTAAGGAGTAACTGCTGAATATCTGAAAAATCCTTCAGATGCACTTTCTGAATCTGCTCTTCCAGATAATCCAGCCTTTTTTCATATTCCCTCCATAACAGACACAGAAACAGTGTTTCTTTTGTCTTAAAATATACAAAAAGTAGTCCGTTTGAAATTCCGGCAGCCTTCGCTATATCAGACATTTTCAGGAGCTGATAATCTGTCGTCAGAAACATTTTTTCTGCAATATCCATAATTTCTCTGGCTCTCGCAGCTTTGGCTTCCCTGGTCATAGCTCTTTTCAATGGTATCCCCCTCTCCGTCTGAAACTCACATAAATTTCCCTACAATTCAATCATAAAAACCATAACCGGCGTTATTCACCAATATATCAATACATCCTTCTTATACACTAAATGATTCTGAGTCAATTATAAGTGCCTTAGAATCATTTAGCAAGAAGTGATTTTATTTAACGCAAATGGCAGTAAAAAAGTTCAGGACTATCTAATTCCCGACAAACCCTTATTTTAGTTTGTAGATATTTTTTATTTATTGAGCTCTTTTTCTAGATATTCAGTTCCAAATTTATGCATCATTTCTAAAATAGGAATCAGTTTTTTACCAACATCTGTTAAGCTATACTCGACTTTAGGAGGGATAACAGGATAAACTTTTCTATGTATAACATTGGCTTCTTCCAAACTTTTTAACTGTCTTGAAAGTACTTTTTGAGAAACATTGGGTAATTTTCTCTGAATATCACTGAATCTAAGTTTGCTATAACTTAAGTACCACAAAATTAAAATTTTCCATTTTCCAGAGATTATATCTTGAACTAAAACCATTGGACATTTTTCGTATTTAGCACATTTCTCTTTCATATAGCATTCTTCATGCATAGCTGCTATTTCAATCATTTTAACACCTCAAATCTGCATTGGTGACTTTTTTGTCACTGTATGACAAAAAAGTGCGTTCTTGAAAAAAGAGTATTTTATTAATATTATAGTATCATAAAAAATTAATTTTTGATAGCTAGTAAAAATAAGTGCACTTGTTTATATAAAGTAAATATTGAGATTACTAATTTATGCCCTTTTTTTAGGTGTTTAGATGAGAAATGCGACTGACAAGCACACAACAACAAGGGAATCGAATTATTCATACAGGATTATGCTGACATGAATAATTCAGGATAAAGTAAATTTGAAGTGAGGTAAATAAATATGAGTAAAGTATTATATATTAAAGCGAACGCAAAACCAGAAGGACAATCAAGAACATTTAAAATTTCAGATAGTTTTATAGATGAGTATAAGAAAAATAATCCTAATGATGAGGTTATTACATTAGATTTATATAAAGAAAAAATAAACTTTTTAAGTGAAGAAGCTATTAGCCTTCATAGACCAGCTCCAGGAGAAGGCAAAAATCATCCAGTTCTAAAATATGCATATCAATTTGCGGAAGCGGATAAATATATAGTTGCAGCACCAATGTGGAACTTAAATATACCTGCAATATTAAAGGCGTATATAGATTATGTATGTGTTACAGGAATCACATTTAAATATACTGCAAATGGACCAGTTGGTTTATGTGAAGGAAAAAAAGCGGTTCATATTGTTGCAAGAGGTGGAGCATATTCAGAAGGGCCGGCAGCAGCTTTTGAAATGGGAGATAGATATTTAAAAACTATATTTGGCTTCTTGGGAATAACTGATTTTACTACAATAGCAGCAGATAAGCTAGATGTTATTGGTGAAGATGTAGAATCAATTATCGGAAATGCAATTAAAGAGGCTCAAGCAACAGCAAAAAGTTTTTAGTTGTTATATTAAAATTTAATATAAAAGAGAATGGGGCTGTCAGATTCTTTCGAGGTCTGGCAGTTGTTTTTATTCTCTTATTATCTTTTTACTGCATTTATCTTTCAGCGTATTGTAAATTTCCTCTGTAGATGCTTGATCCTCGCCATTTATAACAATCGTTTCTCCATTGACCTGTAAAATCACACATGCCTGACAATCATTAAATATATAGCGTATATAATCGCCTAACCGGTGAGTTGCGTTCCAATTTTCTTTATCATCCAACGCCCATTTTATCTTTATCCCCATCGTTCTGTTCTGCCGGATTTTTGTAAGATAATTTCCTATCAAAATAAACATCAGTCCGAAGCCCAGATACATAAATACCGGC
>CASERA010000129.1 GCA_949290175.1 uncultured Ruminococcus sp. | reverse complement strand
GCAAGGTAAATGCATATGAAACAGAAGCGATGCAGGAAATGCTGGAGCAGGCCGGTTATGAGATTGTTCCTTTCAAGGAAGGAGCAGATATATATATTATCAACACCTGTACAGTTACCAATATTGCAGACAGAAAGTCCCGTCAGATGCTGCACCGTGCAAGGAAAATGAATCCGGATGCAGTGGTAGTGGCAGCAGGATGTTATGTGCAGGCGCAGGCAGAAAAACAGACGATAGATCCATGTATTGATGTGGTAATTGGAAATAATAAGAAGCAAGATTTAATTACGATTTTACGAGCCTATGAGGAAGAACACAGCGGGCAGCATGAAATAATCGATATTAGTCACACGAATGAATACGAAACGCTGAATCTGACAAAGACAGGAGAACATACAAGGGCTTATATTAAAGTACAGGACGGATGCAACCAGTTCTGTTCCTACTGTATTATTCCTTATGCGAGAGGCAGGGTCAGAAGCCGCAGGACAGAAGATGTGGCAGCAGAAGTAACAAAGCTTGCAGAGAATGGATATCAGGAGATTGTACTGACAGGAATCCATTTGAGTTCTTATGGAATTGATATGGATACAGACGAAAACCTTCTGACACTGATTCAGACAGTGCATCAGATAGAAGGAATTAAGCGTATTCGCCTGGGGTCACTGGAGCCAAGGATCATCACGGAAGAATTTGTAAAGGCAATTTCGACACTCCCGAAAATGTGCCCGCATTTCCATCTGTCGTTGCAGAGTGGCTGTGATGAGACTCTGAAGCGAATGAACCGACGGTATACAAGCCAGGAATTCTATGAAAAATGTGAGCTGCTTCGGAAATATTTTGAAAACCCGTCATTGACAACAGATGTGATTGTAGGTTTTCCGGGAGAAACGCAGGAAGAGTTCGAGCAATCCAAAGCATTTTTGGAAAAAATTCAATTTTATGAGACACATGTTTTTAAATATTCCAAAAGAGAGGGAACGAAAGCAGCAGAGATGTTGAATCAGGTTCCGGAGCAGGTAAAAGCAGAAAGAAGTGCAATTTTGATTCAGTTGGGAGCTGAAAATCAAAAGAAATATGAGAAGTCATTTCTTGGAAAAACGGTGGAAGTGCTGGTGGAAGAGAAGTCTTGCATCAATGGAAAGGAAATGTGGATAGGCCATACAAAGGAGTATATGAAAATTGCACTAGAGGGAGAAGGAAATCTTCAGAATTGTATTCTAAACGTGCAAATTGATGACGGGCTGCAAATTATACATTGAATTTTAAAATAGATTATATTAAAATTATAACTAGAATAATAGTGCATTTATAAAGAAGTTGTTGAAGAAATTCAGATATTATGCGTAAATAAAAAGACAAATGGAGGAGAAGAAATGAGCGATTTAAGCAATACGCAGTTTTTTCAGGTAGAGCCGGGACCTCAGATTTCTGCAAAAGATATTCTGGAAATCGTATTTAAGGCTCTGAAAGAAAAGGGATATAACCCGGTTAATCAGATTGTCGGATATATTATGTCCGGTGATCCGACTTATATCACCAGTTATAACGGGGCGAGAAGCCTTGTCATGAAAGTAGAAAGGGATGAATTGGTCGAAGAACTGTTGAAAGCGTATATCGAGCATAATTCATGGGAATAATGATTTATGCGGATTATGGGCTTAGATTATGGTACAAAGACAGTTGGTGTTGCAATCAGCGATGCATTGGGCCTGACGGCTCAGGGAATTGAGACCATTCAAAGAAAAGAAGAAAACAAGCTGCGCAGGACACTTGCCCGGATTGAAGAGCTGGTTCGGGAATATGAAGTGGAAAAAATTGTACTTGGTTTTCCAAAGCATATGAATAATGATATCGGAGAACGTGCGGAAAAATCTTTGGAATTTAAAGAAATGCTTGTGCGCAGGACAGGCCTGGAAGTCGTAATGTGGGACGAACGTCTGACTACGGTGGAGGCAGAGCGTACATTGATTGAAAGCAATGTACGCAGGGAGAATCGAAAGAAGTATATCGATAAAATTGCGGCAGTTTTTATCCTGCAGGGATATCTGGATTCTGTTTATATTAAGAAACAGGCAGAAGAATGATGAGAGGCAGGCGGATGCCGGGAAAAGGGAGTATCGCATGGAAAAAATTAAATTTACCTTTGGAGAGGCAGGAGAAAGTGCGGAATTTTTCGTTCTGGAGCAGACGAACATCAATGGTGCTTCCTACATATTGGTGACGGACTCGGAAGAAGATGACGCAGAATGTCTGATTTTGAAGGAAACAGGGGCTCAGAGTGCGAAAGAGAGTGTTTACGAAGTTGTAGAAGATGATGTAGAACTTCTTGCGGTGTCTAAAGTATTTGAAGAACTGCTGGAAGATGTAGATATTGAGATGTAAACAGATAAGAACTATAAATATAAATTTACCCGTAGGGGAAGTGGAGTATGACGATGGAACAGGAAAAAGCACACGACCTGCTGAAGAAAAAATTAAAAGAAAAAGGTCTGAAAGTAACAAAACAGAGGCTTTTGATTTTACAAACCCTGGCAGAACATCGGGGAATGCATTTGGCGGCCGAAGAGATTTTTGAGATGATGAAAAGCGGGTATCCCGAGATGGGGCTTGCAACTGTTTATCGGACATTGCAGCTGTTATATGAGATTCAGCTGGTGGATCGGATTAATTTAGATGATGGCTGTATCAGATATGAGATTGGACATGCATTTGAAGGTGATTCCAAACATTGTCATCATCATCTGATATGCCGTACATGTGGCAGGATTATTCCTTTTGAGGATGATCTTCTGGATGAACTTGAAGAACATATTGAGTTGTCAACAGGATTTCATGTACTGGATCATGAATTAAAGTTTTACGGACAGTGCAGAGAATGCTCGGAAGCTTCCATGCGGAAAGAAAATACATAAAAAACACATGGAGGTGCAAATTTTTTGAAAAAAGAAAATCATGGTAAATTAAAAATAATTCCGTTAGGCGGACTGGAACAGATAGGTATGAATATTACTGCATTTGAATATGAGGACAGTATTATCGTTGTAGACTGTGGTCTTGCTTTTCCGGAAGATGATATGCTCGGTATTGATTTGGTAATACCGGATGTAACTTATTTAAAAGACAATGCTTCAAAAGTGAAAGGCTTTGTCATTACGCATGGTCACGAGGACCATATCGGAGCTTTGCCGTATGTACTCAAGGAAATTAATCTTCCAATTTATACGACAAAACTGACGATGGGAATTATCGAGAACAAACTAAAAGAGCATAACCTGCTCCGCACGACAAAACGTAAGGTTGTGCGTCACGGACAGTCTATTAATCTTGGACAGTTCCGTATTGAATTTATTAAGACAAACCACAGTATCCAGGATGCGTCTGCTCTGGCGATTTATTCACCGGCAGGAACAGTCATTCATACAGGAGATTTTAAAGTGGATTATACTCCGGTTTTCGGAGATGTAATCGATTTGCAGAGATTTGCAGAAATTGGAAAGAAAGGCGTACTGGCGTTGATGTCAGACAGTACCAATGCAGAGAGACCGGGATTTACACAGTCTGAAAGAACAGTCGGAATTACGTTTGACCATATTTTTGCAGAGCATCAGAATACCAGGATTATTATTGCAACATTTGCGTCTAATGTAGACCGTGTACAGCAGATTATCAATTCTGCATACAAACATGGACGAAAAGTTGTTGTGGAAGGCCGCAGTATGGTAAATATTATCTCCACAGCTTCTGAATTAGGATACTTGAATGTACCGGAAAATACATTAATTGAAATTGATCAGTTAAGGAATTATCCACCGGAGAAAACTGTTCTGATTACAACTGGAAGCCAGGGGGAATCTATGGCGGCACTGTCAAGAATGGCGGGCGATGTGCATCGTAAGGTGACAATTCAGCCAAATGATACGATTATCTTTAGCTCCAATCCAATACCTGGAAACGAGAAGGCAGTTTCCCGCGTTATTAATGAACTTTCTGCAAAAGGTGCAAATGTTATTTTCCAGGATGCACATGTTTCAGGACATGCCTGTCAGGAGGAATTGAAGCTCATTTATTCTCTTGTAAAGCCGAAGTATGCAATACCGGTTCATGGTGAATACAGACATCTGAAGGCAAATGCTGCAATTGCACAGTCTTTGGGTATTCCAAAAGAGAATATTTTCATTATCCAGAGCGGGGATGTAATTGAGCTCAGTGACAAAGAAGCTAAAATTGTGGATAAAGTTCATACAGGAGCGATTCTTGTTGATGGTCTGGGCGTCGGCGATGTTGGAAATATTGTTCTTCGCGACAGACAGCATCTGGCAGAAGACGGCATTTTGATTGTAGTATTAACACTGGAAAAGGGTAGCAACCGTCTGCTGGCCGGTCCGGATATTGTTTCCAGAGGATTTGTTTATGTCAGAGAGTCTGAAGGCCTGATGGAAGAAGCAAGAAAAGTTGTGATGGATGGATTAGACAAATGTCTGTCAGGAAAACATGCAGACTGGAACAAAATCAAGCTGACTATCCGTGATACGATGAATGACTATATCTGGAAGAAGACGAAGAGAAGACCTATGATTATTCCGATTATTATGGATGTGGATGTGTAAGATATGATAGTAGATGAACGTATCGTAACATTCATCAATTCTTTAGAAACAGAGAACAGTGAAATATTGGAGGCAATTGAAAAGGAAGCTCTGGAAACTTTTGTACCGATTATCCGTAAAGAGATGCAGAGCTTTCTGAAAGTGCTTTTGATGATACAAAAACCTATGTGCATCCTCGAAGTGGGGACCGCAGTAGGTTTCTCTGCGTTATTGATGAGTGAAGCAGCACCGGAAGGGTGCAGGATTACAACAATAGAAAATTATGAGAAACGAATTTCAATTGCCCGGAATAATTTTAAACGGGCAGGAAAAGAGGAGCAGATTACCTTGATAGAGGGAGATGCAATGGAGGTTTTGAAGGAGCTGGAAGACAGTTATGATTTCATCTTCATGGATGCGGCAAAGGCACAGTATATCCGGTATATGCCGGAAGTTCTGCGTTTGCTGAAATCCGGCGGAACGCTGGTGACGGATAATGTTCTGCAGGATGGAGAGATTATCGAATCCCGTTTTGCCGTGGAGCGCAGGAACCGGACCATTCACTCCAGAATGAGGGAGTATCTGTATGAATTGAAACATAACGAGGAGCTGACGACGTCCATTATTCCCCTGGGAGATGGGGTAGCTGTCAGTGTAAAGAAATAGGAGAGGAGAAGAAGATGGCAAGACATCCTGAACTTTTAATCCCGGCAAGCAGTCTGGAAGTATTGAAAACGGCCGTTATTTTTGGAGCGGATGCTGTATATATAGGAGGAGAAGCATTTGGACTTCGTGCGAAAGCAAAGAATTTTTCAATGGAAGATATGAAAGAAGGAATTGCATTTGCACATGAGCATGATGTAAAAGTATATGTAACGGCAAATATTCTGGCTCACAATGATGATTTGGCGGGTGTAAGGGAATATTTTAAAGAGCTGAAGGAAATTAAACCGGACGCGTTGATTATTGCAGATCCGGGAGTATTTGAGATTGCGAAGGAAATATGTCCGGAGATAGAGCGTCATATCAGTACTCAGGCAAATAACACAAACTATGGAACCTATAATTTCTGGTATAAACAGGGCGCAAGCCGTGTCGTCTCAGCAAGAGAGCTGTCTCTGGAAGAAATCAAAGAGCTGCGTGCGAATATCCCGGAAGATTTGGAAATTGAGACATTCGTTCATGGTGCCATGTGCATGTCTTATTCCGGCAGATGCCTGCTGAGTAATTATTTTACGGGCAGAGATGCGAACAGAGGAGCATGTACACACCCATGCCGCTGGAAATATGCGGTAGTAGAAGAAAAACGTCCGGGGGAATACATGCCGGTTTATGAGAACGAAAGAGGAACTTATATTTTCAATTCAAAAGACCTTTGTATGATACAGTATATTCCAGAACTTCTGGAGACTGGAATCGACAGTCTCAAAATCGAAGGACGAATGAAGACGGCACTTTATGTAGCTACGGTTGCAAGAACATACCGCAGGGCAATTGACGATTATCAGAAAGACCCTGAACTGTATCGGAAAAATATGCCGTGGTATCTGGAACAGATATCAAATTGTACTTATCGTCAGTTTACAACCGGCTTTTTCTTCGGAAAGCCCGATGAAACAACACAGATTTATGACAGTAATACGTATGTGAAAGAGTATACGTACCTTGGAATCATCGGAGAAGAAAAAGACGGATTGTATCGGATTGAGCAGCGAAATAAATTCAGTGTGGGTGAAAAAATCGAAGTCATGAAGCCGAACGGAGATAATCTGGAAGTTACAGTGAAGCGTATTTTGAATGAGGATGGTGAGGAGCAGGAAAGCGCTCCTCATTCCAAACAAGTATTGTATGTGGAACTGGATAGTAAGGCGGAGAAATATGATATCCTGAGAAGGAAAGAACCTAAGAGTGATAATGCATAATCATGTTATAGTCGCTTAAAGAAAATTATTGGAAAAATTTGCGGAGTTTTTCAACAGCGCTTTTTTCGATTCTAGAAACATAGGAGCGGGAGATGCCCAGTTGGCGGGCAATCTCCCGTTGTGTGTATTCTTCACCACCGTATAAACCGTATCTCATTTTAAGAACAAGTTTTTCTCTTTGGGAGAGTTCATTTTCTACTTTTGTATAAAGCTTTTGTATATTTTGTTTTAGATGGATTTTCTCAGGAACGTCGTCATCATCCGTTTCAATGATGTCATAAAGTTTAATTTCATTTCCCTCTTTGTCAGTTCCGATTGGCTCGTAAAGGGAGATTTCTTTGGAAGTCTTTTTTTTGGAGCGCAGATGCATTAGAATCTCATTTTCTACACACTTAGATGCATAGGCAGCAAGCCGGTTTCCTTTATCGGGATTAAAAGTAACAATTGCTTTAATCAGGCCTATGGTACCGATGGAAATCAAATCTTCCTGTTCATCGTCTAAATACTGGTATTTTTTAATGACATGGGCAACAAGCCGCAGATTTCGTTCAATTAGGATGTGTTTTGCCTCGAGGTCACCCTCGGTATATCTTTGGATATAATATTTTTCTTCATCAGGAGTGAGGGGAGTAGGAAAAGATTTCAAGGCAGCACCTCAAAGCACATTGATTTGATATAGTCTATGTCAAAATGACGAAAATTGTGCTTTTCCACCATAAAAGAGGACATTGGGACAAAATGAAGTTGACAGTGGGAAGACACAGGGGTATAGTAAAGCTACATCTTTGAAGAATTCTTCTTCAAAAATTAATCAATTTTTATTCAAATGGCTGTATCAGCCGGATTTCAAATTTTATTTTATTCAAACAGAGTCAGTATGTGGTGTGCTGAAAGTGCAGGCTTCTATGGGAAGGAGCATACAGATGGGATTTAGTTCTGTATTATCTGCGGCAATTATCGGGCTGCGGGTGGAGTTTATTCATGTGGAGGCAGACGTCAGTAATGGGCTGCCGCTGTTTCATATGGTAGGGTATTTATCATCAGAAGTGAAGGAAGCAGCAGAGCGTGTGCGGACAGCAATCAGAAATTCCGGGATTGAATTTCCGGCAAAAAAGACAGTGATTAACCTTGCTCCCGCGCATGTAAGAAAGAGAGGTGCCTCATTTGATTTACCAATTGCAGTGGCAATTCTGGCATCCCTGGGGCAGGTAGATACCCGACAGCTTCAAAAGACTTTGTTTATAGGGGAATTGGGGCTGGACGGAAGAGTTTTGGAAGTTCCGGGAATTCTGCCAATTGTGATGGAGGCAAAAGCAGAAGGGATTGCAGTCTGTATGGTACCGAAAGCAAATGTAGCAGAAGGGGCACTTGTCAAAGGAATACAGGTGTTTGGAGTGGAGCATCTTAAAGAAGTGAATTCCTTTTTAAAAGGGGAGTGGCCGCTGGTTCAAGAGCAATATCCTAAGCAGGAAAATGTTCAGGAAAAACTGCAGAAATCAGATTTGGACTTTTCTGATATTCAAGGACAGGATGTGGTGAAACGAGCAGCAGAAGTGGCAGTGGCAGGCGGACATAATCTCCTGCTGATAGGTCCGCCGGGCAGTGGAAAATCGATGGCTGCACAGAGAATTTCCGGGATTCTTCCGCCGATGACGGAAGAGGAAAGTATGGAAATTACAAAAATTTACAGTATTCTTGGAATGGTTAATCCACAGCACCCTTTGATTCGAGAGCGTCCGTTTCGGAGTGTTCATCATACCGCTACAAAAGCGGCATTAATTGGCGGAGGCATGATTCCTTCTCCGGGAGAAATCAGTTTGTCTCATGGAGGTGTTTTGTTTCTGGATGAACTTCCGGAATTTCAGAAGACAGTATTAGAGGTGCTTCGGCAGCCGTTGGAAGAACATCAGATTCGGATTGCAAGAACACATGGGAATTATATCTTTCCGGCAGACTTTATTTTAGTTGCGGCCATGAATCCCTGCAGCTGCGGCTGCTATCCGGATTTTGAAAGATGTACCTGTACACAGGGGCAAATTCAAAATTATCTGAATAGAATCAGCCAGCCGTTTTTGGACAGAATTGATATTTGCGTGGAAGCACCCAGGGTGGAATATGACTCACTTAAGAGCAGGAAAAGGGAAGAAACTTCAGAAGAAATACGCAGGCGTGTGTGCAGAGCAAGAGAGCGTCAGAAGAAAAGATATGGAAAGAATATTGTGAATGCAAGGATAGATGCAAAAGTAATTGAGCAGTTTTGTGGATTGGATGAACAGGAAGAGAAGATGATGAAAGCAGCATTTACGGCACTTCACCTGACTGCAAGGACATATCATAAAGTTCTGAAAGTGGCACGAACAATTGCCGATTTGGACGAAAGTGAAAAAATTCGGGAAAGGCATCTTAGGGAAGCAATCAGTTATCGAATGATAGATAAGAAATACTGGGGAAGATAATGATTAGAGAGGAGACTACAATGGAATACGAATATTGGATGGCAAAAATACGTAAATTATCAGATCAGAAAAAAATACTTTTGAAAAAGTACATGAAGTCAGGAGAAAAAGTTTATTATATAGAAGAAACAGAATTACAGAAAATAGAGTTCTTAAATGAAAAAGAAAAAAATACAATTAGGCAAGCGCACAAAGAGAGGAATGTAAAAGAACAGTATGAGATACTGATGAAAAAGGACATTCGTCTAATCCTGTGGGGAACGAAAGAATATCCGGAGAAACTAATGGAAATTCCGGATCCGCCGTATGCACTGTATGTGAAGGGAAATCTGCCTGCCGAACATGTACCTGCCATGGCAATTGTGGGAGCAAGACGATGCACACCTTACGGAGAAAAATATGCACTGGAATTCGGAAAAGCTCTGGCAGAATATGGAGTGCAGATTATAAGCGGTCTTGCACGGGGAGTGGATGGAATCGGGCAAAGAGGGGCTTTGATGGGAAAAGGAAAAACATTTGCAATCCTGGGATGTGGAGTAGATATCTGTTATCCAAAAGAGCACATTGGGCTTTATACGGATATTTTGGAACAAGGAGGCGGGATTATTTCGGAGCAGCCTCCGGGAACTCCTCCTTTACCACAGCATTTTCCAAAAAGAAATCGGATTATCAGCGGCTTGTCGGATAATGTGCTGGTGATAGAAGCGAGAGAAAGAAGTGGCTCTTTGATTACTGCGGATATGGCACTGGAACAGGGAAAGGATGTATATGCGCTTCCCGGTCCCGTAAACAGTAGTTTTAGCCAGGGCTGCAATAGTCTGATCTGGCAGGGGGCAGGGGTTCTTTTAAGTCCAGAAATTTTGCTGGAAGAATTACAAATCAAAGGCCCGGGTTTATATAAAAATTCAGACAAAAACCAAAAAATGCTTGAAAGTCCCGAAAATATAGTGTATAGTTGTGTCGGTCTATATCCAAAGAGTGTTAGTCAGCTGATGGAAGAAACAAAACTTCAGCCGGAAAAGATTTTAAATCTGCTGGTCTCTTTGGAACTGCAGGGCTATATTAGAGAAATATCAAAAAATTATTATATAAAAGCAAAATAGTAATATGACGGATGAATCGTCAGATGGAGGAAAGCATTCAATGGCACATTATTTGGTAATTGTGGAGTCACCGGCGAAGGTAAAGACAATTAAAAAATTCCTGGGAAAGAATTATACAGTAGCAGCGTCCAATGGACATGTCAGGGATTTGCCGAAGAGCCAGCTGGGAGTAGACGTGGAGCATGACTACGAACCGAAATATATTACAATTCGGGGAAAAGGAGAAATTCTTGCAAACCTAAGAAAAGAAGCAAAAAAAGCGGATAAAGTTTATCTTGCAACCGACCCCGACCGTGAGGGAGAAGCAATTTCGTGGCATCTGGCAACGGCTTTAAAGCTGGATGAAAAGAAGATGCGCCGGATCACATTTAATGAGATTACAAAAAATGCAGTAAAATCTTCTCTGAAAGCATCTAGAGATATTGACATGAATCTTGTAGATGCACAGCAGGCAAGACGTATGCTGGACCGTATGGTGGGGTACCGGATCAGTCCTCTCCTTTGGGCAAAAGTAAAGAGAGGGTTAAGTGCCGGAAGAGTACAGTCTGTTGCACTGCGTATCATTGCAGACAGAGAAGAGGAAATTAATGCATTTATTCCAGAAGAATACTGGTCATTGGATGTTATTTTGAACGTAAAAGGGGAAAAACGCCCTTTGACAGCTAAGTTTTATGGAACGGAAAAAAATAAGATCACAATTGGATCCAAAGAAGAACTGGACGAGATTGTAAAGGCAATTGAGCATGAAGAGTATCGGGTGAAAGAGGTAAAAAGAGGAGAGCGGATCCGCAAGGCACCGCTTCCGTTTACAACCAGTACTTTGCAGCAGGAGGCTGCAAAAGTGCTGAATTTCGGAACACAGAAGACGATGCGGATTGCACAGCAGCTTTACGAGGGAATCGATGTTAAGGGAAATGGAACAGTCGGTGTAATCACATATTTGCGTACGGATTCCACCAGAATTTCTGAGGAAGCAGATGCAAACGCAAGAGAGTATATTGCACAGACATATGGTCCTGAGTTTGTTTCTGAAGGAGAGCAGAAAAAGAAAACAGAGAAGAAGATTCAGGATGCACACGAGGCTATTCGTCCGACGGATATCAGTATGACACCGGCTTCTCTGAAAGATTCTCTTTCCAGAGACCAGTTCCGTTTATATCAGTTAATCTGGAGAAGGTTTGCGGCAAGCAGGATGCAGCCGGCAAAATATGAAACAACATCTGTGAAAATTGGAGCAGGGGATTATCGCTTTACAGTTTCTACCTCCAGAGTGGTGTTTGAAGGTTTCCGTTCTGTTTATACAGAAGCAGATGAAGAAAAAGAGACGAGTAATGTTCTCGTAAACGGACTGAGCATGGATTCCGAACTGACAAAGGAAGAATTTGATACAAAACAGCATTTCACACAGCCACCGGCACATTATACGGAAGCAACACTGGTTAAAACGCTGGAAGAATTGGGAATTGGACGTCCTAGTACTTATGCACCGACTATTTCCACAATTTTAGGCCGTCGGTACATTGTAAAAGAGGCAAAGAATCTATATATTACAGAAATTGGAGAAGTTGTAAATAGTATTATGAAGCATTCTTTCCCAAGTATTGTGGATGTGAATTTTACTGCAAATATGGAAGGCCTTCTGGATATGGTAGAAGAAGGCAAGGTGCAGTGGAAAGTCGTTATCAGAAATTTCTATCCGGATTTGGACGAAGCAGTAAAAATAGCAGAAAAAGAGCTGGAAAGCGTCAAGATAGAAGATGAAGTAACGGATGTTATTTGTGAAGAGTGCGGACGCAATATGGTGATTAAATACGGTCCTCATGGTAAATTTCTGGCGTGTCCGGGATTTCCAGAATGCAGGAATACAAAGCCGTATCTGGAGAAGATTGGGGTTCCGTGTCCGATATGTGGAAAAGATGTTGTAATCCGCAAGACCAAAAAGGGAAGAAAATATTACGGATGTGAGAATAATCCGGAATGTGAATTCATGTCATGGCAGAAACCGTCCAAAGAGAAATGTCCGGAGTGTGGTGGATATATGGTCGAAAAAGGGAATAAACTGGTTTGTGCTGACGAAAAATGCGGATATGTTCGGAATAAAAAAAAGAATTAAAGTAATTAGAAAAGAATCGATGAAATTACATTGAAAATCCAAGAGTTGTATGATAATATGATTGTGTCTATTGAATAGGAACGAGTTGTATATACAATTAAGTTTGGAGGAAATGGATGAGCGTACAGTTATTGGATAAGACAAGAAAAATAAATAAATTATTGCACAACAATAATTCAAGTAAGGTAGTTTTTAATGACATTTGTGCTGTCCTCACAGAAATCCTGAATTCAAATGTACTGGTTGTCAGTAAAAAAGGAAAGATTCTTGGAGTCAGTAAAAGTCCGAAGGTGGATGAAATCAATGAATTGATTGTAGAATCTGTGGGAGCGCATATTGATGAGATGCTTAATGAGCGTCTTTTGAATGTTTTGTCTACAAAAGAGAATGTCAATTTGGAAACACTTGGGTTTTCACCGGATAAGGTACAGTTTTATCAGGCAATCATTGTACCAATTGATATTGCAGGAGAGAGACTGGGAACCTTATTTATCTACAAACAGAATGAGCTGTATTCTATCGATGATATTATTCTAAGCGAGTATGGAACAGCAGTGGTAGGACTTGAGATGCTTCGCTCCGTCAACGAAGAAAGCGCAGAGGAAACAAGAAAAGAGCATATTGTACAGTCAGCGATCAGTACGCTTTCATTTTCTGAGTTGGAAGCAATTATCCATATATTTGATGAGTTGGACGGTACAGAAGGGATTCTTGTTGCAAGTAAAATTGCTGACAGGGTAGGAATTACGAGATCTGTTATTGTAAATGCACTTCGGAAATTTGAAAGTGCAGGGGTGATTGAATCCCGTTCTTCCGGCATGAAGGGAACTTATATTAAAGTCCTGAATGATTATGTATTTACAGAATTGGAAAAGATAAAAAAAGAACGTTTATAAAACACCCGTATCAGGGGGAGAAAGGGGTATCAGCGAGCTGATGCCCTTTCTCTGATATATGGAGGAAATAGCTATGTATGAAGGAAATGCAGTAGACCTGCGGATGGAAAAAGTGATTGCAGCAGATGCAATTTTTGATGATGAGACACATCACTGTCAGGTTTTTCGATATGATATAGAAGAAGATTACATATATTTGCAGTTGAAGGAAGATGATTTGACTGCAATTTCTCTGGATGCAAAATATCAGTGTTATATTTCTACTAAGACAGAAACGCTGTATTGTACAGGGGTTGTAAAAGAACGGTATCAGTGTGAGCATGGCAATATTATGGTATTTCATATTCAGAACGGTTTCTATTCGATATCAGAAATGAATGAACCTGTAAAGAGAAAATAAACTATTTATAAAATTTGGAAACTGTGTTGACAAATAGAAATCATAGTGCTATTTTATATTCATGAGGTTTAGCACTCAATATAAAAGAGTGCTAATAAGACGAAAAAGGAGGAATTACCATGAAGTTAGTACCATTGGGTGATAAAATCGTATTGAAGCAATTAGAAGCAGAAGAGACAACAAAATCAGGGATTGTTTTGCCGGGGCAGGCAAAAGAAAAACCACAGGAGGCAGAAGTAATTGCGGTAGGACCTGGTGGAATGGTAGAAGGAAAAGAAGTTGTGATGCAGGTATCTGTTGGTGATAAAGTAATTTATTCCAAATATGCGGGAACTGATGTAGAATTGGATGGAGAAGAATACATTATTGTAAAACAGAGCGATATTCTGGCAATCGTAAAATAGAGAAATATGCGGAGATTAATCCGTGGCGATGTCTAGAGTAAATGATAAAAATAGGAGTGTGAAATAGCAATGGCAAAGGAAATTAAATATGGAGCAGAAGCAAGAGCTGCTCTTGAAAAAGGTGTAAATCAGCTGGCGGATACAGTAAGAGTTACGTTGGGACCAAAAGGAAGAAACGTTGTTTTGGATAAGTCTTTCGGAACACCACTGATTACTAACGATGGTGTAACAATTGCAAAAGAAATCGAGCTTGAAGACGGATTTGAGAATATGGGAGCTCAGCTGATTCGTGAAGTTGCTGCAAAAACAAATGATGTTGCAGGGGACGGAACAACAACAGCAACAGTTTTAGCACAGGCAATGGTAAATGAAGGTATGAAAAACCTTGCAGCGGGAGCAAACCCGATTGTACTTCGTAAAGGTATGAAAAAAGCAACAGATGCAGCAGTAGAGGCAATTGCAAAGATGAGCTGCCAGGTAACAGGAAAAGAACAGATTGCAAAAGTTGCGGCAGTATCTTCCGGAGACGAAAACGTTGGAAACATGGTTGCGGATGCAATGGAGAAAGTATCTAAAGACGGTGTTATTACGATTGAAGAATCAAAAACAATGCTGACAGAACTGGATCTGGTAGAAGGTATGCAGTTTGATCGTGGATATATTTCCGCATACATGGCAACAGATATGGAAAAAATGGAAGCAGTTCTGGATGATCCGTACATCTTGATTACAGATAAGAAGATTTCCAATATTCAGGATCTTCTTCCTTTATTAGAGCAGGTTGTTCAGTCTGGTGCAAGACTTTTAATTATTGCAGAAGATATCGAAGGTGAAGCTTTGACAACACTGATTGTTAACAAACTGCGCGGAACATTCAACGTAGTAGCTGTAAAAGCTCCGGGATATGGAGACAGAAGAAAAGAGATGCTGAAAGATATCGCAATTCTGACAGGCGGACAGGTAATTTCAGATGAACTTGGAATGGACTTGAAAGAAGCGACTATGGATATGCTTGGACGTGCAAAATCTGTAAAAGTTCAGAAAGAAAATACAGTGATTGTTGATGGTTGTGGAGAGAAAAAAGCAATCGAAGACAGAGTTGGACAGATTAAAAACCAGATTGAGGAAACGACATCTGAATTTGATAAAGAAAAATTACAGGAAAGACTTGCAAAACTGGCAGGCGGAGTTGCAGTTATCCGCGTAGGTGCTGCAACAGAGACAGAAATGAAAGAAGCAAAACTTCGTATGGAAGATGCTCTGAATGCTACAAGAGCAGCAGTAGAAGAAGGTGTTATTGCAGGTGGTGGTTCTGCGTATATCCATGCTTCTAAAGAAGTTGCTAAATTAGCTGAGACTCTGGAAGGCGATGAAAAAACAGGTGCAAGAATTATCCTGAAAGCGCTGGAAGCACCGTTATTCCATATTGCAACAAATGCAGGACTTGAAGGAGCTGTTATCATTAATAAAGTAAGAGAGCAGGAACCAGGAATTGGATTTGATGCATACAAAGAAGAATATGTAGATATGGTAAGCGAAGGTATTCTTGACCCGGCAAAAGTTACAAGAAGTGCGTTACAGAATGCAAACAGTGTAGCATCTACATTGTTGACAACAGAATCTGTAGTTTCTACAATTAAAGAAGATACACCTGCGATGCCGGCAGGTGCAGCAGGCGGAATGGGAATGATGTAATTCAGCCTTAAAGGGAGCGGTTTTTACTGCTCCTTTTTTTAATGTTTCAGTATTAGCAAAAATAACCATATAAACAAATAAAATTTAGTATAGTTGATGAATAATATTTAATTTATAAGAAGAACTTAATAATTAGATTTAAAATAAATCAACAGAAAATTCATCTGCATATAATCAATATACTTGACAATTTCTTTGAATTTCTGTACCATAACAAATAATCTATTGACATATCAATCAGAGAAAGTGAGGAAAGTAAATCATGGGAAAAATAATCGGAGAAGGTATTACATTTGATGATGTCCTGTTAGTACCGGCATATTCACAGGTAATTCCAAATCAGGTGGATTTATCCACATATTTGACAAAAAAAATCAAACTGAATATTCCGATGATGAGTGCAGGTATGGATACAGTTACTGAACACCGCATGGCAATCGCCATGGCCCGTCAGGGAGGAATTGGTATCATTCATAAAAATATGACAATTGAACAGCAGGCAGAAGAAGTAGACAAGGTTAAGCGATCTGAAAATGGTGTTATAACGGATCCGTTTTATCTCTCACCGGAGCATACTCTGGAAGATGCGAACAATCTGATGGCAAAATTCAGAATATCAGGAGTACCGATTACAGAAGGAAAAAAACTGGTAGGAATTATTACAAACCGTGATTTAAAATTTGAAGAAGATTTCTCTAAAAAAATAAAAGAATCTATGACTTCTGAGGGACTGATTACAGCGCCAGAGGGTATTACTTTGGAAGAGGCAAAGAAAATTCTTGCAAAAGCAAGAAAAGAAAAACTTCCAATTGTAGATAAAGAAGGAAATTTAAAAGGTCTGATTACAATTAAAGATATTGAAAAGCAGATTAAATATCCTCTATCAGCGAAAGATAATCAGGGACGCCTGCTCTGCGGTGCCGCAATCGGTATTACAGCAAATTGCCTGGAACGTGTAGAGGCACTGGTAAAATCAAAAGTTGATGTTATTGTTTTAGATTCTGCACACGGACATTCAGAAAATGTACTGCGTACTGTACGTATGGTAAAAGAAAAATATCCGGATCTTCCTGTTATTGCGGGAAATGTGGCTACAGGAGAGGCAACAAAAGCTTTAATTGAAGCTGGAGTAGATGCAGTAAAAGTGGGAATTGGACCGGGTTCTATCTGTACGACACGTGTGGTTGCAGGAATTGGTGTACCGCAGATTACAGCTGTTATGAATTGTTATGAAGTGGCAAAAGAGTATGGAGTACCGATTATTGCAGATGGTGGTATTAAATATTCAGGAGATATGACAAAGGCAATTGCAGCAGGTGCAAATGTTTGTATGATGGGGAGTATCTTTGCAGGATGTGATGAAAGTCCGGGAACATTCGAGCTGTATCAGGGAAGAAAATATAAAGTTTACCGTGGTATGGGCTCTATTGCAGCAATGGAAAATGGAAGTAAAGACCGTTATTTCCAGGCAGATGCAAAAAAACTTGTTCCGGAAGGTGTAGAAGGACGTGTTGCATACAAAGGAACAGTAGAGGATACAGTATTTCAGCTGATGGGCGGGCTCCGTTCGGGTATGGGATACTGTGGAACGGCTACAATTGAAGAACTGAAACACAATGGACAGTTTGTCAAGATTTCTGCAGCATCTTTGAAAGAAAGTCATCCTCATGATATTCACATTACAAAAGAGGCTCCAAATTATAGCGTAGACGAATAAGAGTAAAGGCGTGATTCGGTGCCGGGACAGATTATTGTCCCGGCACTTGGTATATTCAGAAAAATATCAGAAAAAGTTCATGATTGATACAAAGGACTGTGGTAATATAAAAGATAAGAATTTAACGGAGAGGTTGGAAAGGCATAGAGCTTTGGAATAGATGTTGTTTCATAAATTCAAGGTGGCCCAAATTACAGATGAAAAAACAAAATAATACATATGGAAGGTCTGTACAGAGAAAAGGAACAGCTGCCAAAAGAGGGAATACGGCTGGAAATCGGAAATCTTTCGTCAGGAAAAAGAAAAATACAAGATGGAATATTTATGTAAAAGCAGGAATAGTCGTGTTGATTTTATTGACAGCAGCATTGTTAATCTATTCTTGTCTAAAAAAAATAGAAAATGGAACAGGAGTGAATGTGGATGCATCACAACCGGAGATTGATGTACAGCTTTTAACAATTAATGAGTATTCTCGTCCCGGAATTGAATCAGATGGTATTACTGGTATAGTGATACATTACACTGCGAATCCGGGGACGTCAGCTCAGGCAAACAGGGATTATTTTGAAGGTCTGAAAGACAGTGGGGAAACATCCGCAAGCAGTAATTTTGTGATAGGACTGGAAGGTGAGATTATCCAGTGTGTACCTACCTGGGAGGTGGCGTATGCTTCTAATAGCCGAAATAATGATACAATTTCCATTGAATGCTGCCATCCGGATGCAAGTGGAAAATTCACAGAAGAAACCTACCGCTCGGTTGTTCAGTTAACTGCATGGTTGTGCAAAAAGTATAATTTGACGCAGGAAGATGTAATACGGCATTATGATGTGACAGGAAAAATCTGTCCGAAATATTTTGTAGACCATGAGGATGCATGGTTGGATTTCCGTGCAGATGTGGCAGCAGCACTGGAAAAAGGCGGAGCGGATTGACTTGCTATCCATGAAAATCCCTGTTATAATGAGTGGGTTATAAAATGTCAGTATAAAGAATCAGTGGGAAGACAGAGGGGAAAAAGATGAACGATTTGGAGATGTACCGGGAGCAGCTTGCGTTATGTGATGATAAGATTATAGATGCATTGCTGGAAAGAAATGCAATTATAGAAAAAATAATGGCATATAAAGAAGAGTATGGGATGGCCATTTTACAGCCTGCTCAGGAAGCGAAACAGGAACGCAGATGGCAGGAACGACTTCGAGGCAGCAAATACCAGGAAGAGATTTTGGATGTATTTGAAAGAATTGTAAGGAACAGTAAGAGAATTCAGGCACGTAAACTGTTCTCTTACAATATTGTTCTGATTGGATTTATGGGAGCTGGCAAAACTACGATTTCCGATTATCTTAGTACAATGTTTGACATGAAAATTGTGGAAATGGATCAAGTGATTGCGGAGAAAGAAGAGATGAGTATTCCGGATATTTTTGCTACATATGGTGAAGAATATTTCCGGGATTTGGAGACCAAACTTCTAATAGAGATGCAGTCTCAAAAAAATACAGTTATTTCCTGTGGAGGCGGTGCTGCACTGAGAGAAGAAAATGTAATTGAAATGAAAAAGAACGGAAGAGTCGTGCTGCTTACGGCAAGTCCGGAAACAGTTCACGAGCGTGTGAAAGACAGCGATGATCGTCCGGTACTTGGAAAAAACAAGAGCGTGGAGCGCATTGCAGAACTGATGGAAAAACGCCGGGAAAAATATGAAGCAGCGGCTGATATTGTGGTACAGACAGATGGGAAAAGCATCCTTCAGATTTGCGAGGAATTGATTAAAAAATTGTTGGAGATGGATGAATAAGATGTTTGAATGTTTTTTTCCGGATAATTATATGGCGTCTGCCTATGTGATACCATTTGAAAAGTTGTATGAGGAAGGGTATCGGGGAGTAATTTTTGATATTGATAATACACTTGTACCTCATGGGGCACCGGCAGATGAGCGTGCGAAAAAGTTATTTTCCAGACTAAAAGAGATTGGATTTTCTTCCTGCCTGCTTTCCAACAATCAAGAGGCCAGAGTGAAGATGTTCAATGAAGAGATTCAGACAAATTATATCTATAATGCACATAAGCCTGCTATAAAGAATTATATGAAGGCAATGGAATTTATGGGGACGGATAAGAGCAGTACTTTATTTGTAGGAGACCAGTTATTTACGGATGTCTGGGGAGCAAAAAGAGCCGGAATCAAAAATATTCTGGTGAAACCGATTCATCCGAAAGAGGAAATTCAAATAGTGCTGAAGCGGTATTTGGAAAAAATAGTACTTTATTTTTATAAAAAGAAACGGAAAACTCAATAAAAAGGTTGAAAAAAGGCGGAAACTATTATAGAATTATAAACAGTCGAATAAGGCAAGCGTATGTAATGCGCATTTGAAGGAGGATTACAGATGATTTCAGCAGGAGATTTTAAGAATGGTGTGACCGTTGAAATTGACGGAAATATCTATCAGATTTTGGAATTCCAGCACGTAAAACCAGGAAAAGGTGCGGCATTTGTTAGAACAAAACTGAAAAATATCATCAGTGGGGGTGTTGTAGAGAAGACTTTCAGACCGACTGAAAAATTCCCGAAGGCACATATTGATAGAAAAGACATGCAGTATCTTTATAGAGATGGAGATTTATTCAACTTCATGGATGTAGAGACATATGACCAGATTGCATTGAATGAAGATGTAGTAGGTGATGCTCTGAAATTCGTGAAAGAGAATGAAGTCGTTAAGATTTGTTCTCATAACGGAAATGTATTTTCAGTAGAGCCACCGTTGTTTGTAGAATTGGCAATTACAGAAACAGAGCCTGGTTTTAAAGGTGATACTGCTCAGGGAGCTACAAAACCAGCAACTGTTGAAACAGGAGCAACGGTTATGGTACCACTGTTTGTAGAACAGGGAGATGTATTGAAAATTGATACACGTACAGGAGAATATCTGTCACGTGTATAATGCAGAAGGCGCCTAAGGCGCCTTCTTTATTTAATCAGTCTGAAAGATAGATGCAATTTAGTTTATAAAATATTAAGGAAAGGTTTTCAGGCTATTTATTGATTTTTTAGAAGAAGTCAGATATAATCAATGTACATAATATCATTCAAATCAAACATTCACGGCACGGTCGTGCCAGATTTCTCAATAAGATGAGCGCACAATAAGAAAGGAGCAGACATGGATTTTCAGGAATTTGTGTGCGCAGTAGAACAAAAAATGAATATGGAACTCAAAAACGGTATTACAGCGCGGGGATATACTGCTGTAAAAAACAATGGAAATATAAAGCAGGGAATTATGATGAATGAACCGGACATTAATATTTCACCGGCTATTTATCTGGAAGAATTTTATCTTCGGTTTCAAAAGGGGGAAACAATAGATAAAATTGTATGTGAGATATTAGATTTTTATGAGTCGGTCAAGGTTTCAGTGCCTGTGGACAAGAAAGATTTTCTGAATATTGAGAAGATGAAAGATAAAATTGTCTTTAAAATTATTTATACGCAGAAGAATCTGAAACTTCTTCAGAATATACCTCATCTGGAGATTTTGGACTTGTCAGTTGTATTTTATCTGCTTTTGGAAAGGTCAGAGGAGGGAATAGCAACTATACAGATTACAAATGAGCATCTGGAAAACTGGAAGATGGAACCAGAAAAATTATATGAATTAGCTATTAAAAATGCACAGAAGGTACTTCCGGCAGAATTTTGTTCAATGAGCAATGTGATAAGGGAAGTTTCGGGTCTGTTAGATATAGAGAATAACATAGAAAATCAGGAAGAAACAATGTATGTGCTTTCCAATTCCATCAGAAGTTATGGGGCTGCCTGTATTTTTTATCCACATCTGCCGGAGATGATTGGAGAAATTTTAAAAGAAGATTATTATATTCTGCCCAGCAGTGTGCATGAATTGATTATTGTTCCAAAATCGAAAGGAATGCCAAAACAAGAACTGGATGAGATGATTCAAGAAATCAATCAAACGCAGTTGGAACCAGAAGAAATACTCAGCGATCATGCCTACTATTATGAGCGCAGTTCAGGACAAATTCGGATGTTTTTTTCATAGATATATTGTGAATTTTATTACGCAGATTCAGAAGAATTTGTATTGCAAAAACAATGAAAAGACGATATGATATGGTCAAGGAGTTGAGGTGTATGTTAGATAAAGGTGATTTGCTGGCTATCCGCGAGATGATGGAAGAAGTCGTAGAAGAGAAAGTGACGGAAGTTGTAGAAACGAAAGTGGCGGAAGTCGTAGAAGAGAAAGTGACGGAAGTTGTAGAAACGAAAGTGGCAGAAGTCGTAGAAGAGAAAGTGACGGAAGTCGTAGAAGAGAAAGTGACGGAAGTCGTAGAAACGAAAGTGATAAAAATCGTAGACGATAGAATAAGGGAATCTGAAAATCTTGTTTTAGGGGAATTGGATTTAGTACAGGAAAAGATGACTGCGAGCATTGAGGAAATAAAAGCAAGCATCCATGAGATGCAGCAGTATTACAGAAATTAAGCGTTTGGAAGAGGATAATACCAGAGGATTGATTCAGATGATTCAAAAAGTTCAGAAAGATGTGGATGAATTAAAAGCTAAAATCGTATAGTACTCCAGAGTACAGGGATTGTGTAAATATGTAATTTTACATAATCCCTGTCATTTTACAGAAATCTCTTTACAACGGATAGAAATTGTGATAAAGTATATAAGTATTCTGTTGAATAGTTGGCGGAATATTTGAAATTATACGTCTGTAGCTCAGTGGATAGAGCGATGCCCTCCGGAGGCATGTGCGGCGGTTCGACTCCGCCCAGACGTGTATTTTTTATATCTAAATTTAAGGTAAAATAAAGGGGATAATTCAGTAAGATAGAATAAAACATGTTCCGGATAGAGAGGGAAGCGTATGTTTGGATATAGAAAAGCATTTCAGAAGGCATTTCCTAAGACGATCCCGGTGTTGACAGGATATCTGTTCATTGGAATTGCATTTGGTGTGATGTTTGCCGAAAAAGGGTATTCAGCATGGTGGGCAGTATTGATGAGTATCCTGGTGTATGCAGGATCTGCTCAATATCTGGCGGTCAACTTTTTTGTTCCGGGATTCTCTTTATT
>CASERA010000128.1 GCA_949290175.1 uncultured Ruminococcus sp. | reverse complement strand
CTCAAATCGTTTTCGAGTTTCCTTATTTCCTTCCTCATAATAAACATCATATCCTGCCAGCTGTATCAACCTAATCCCCAAATCATCCGCCAGCTGTAATGCCTTTTCCATAATTTCCATCCCTCTATCCGCCGTCTCTTTACAAAGACTTCCTATGGGATATTTTCTATGTCCGCTTAGGCACATTGAACGTATAGGAATTCCAGTATCATACATCATTTCCACAATATTCAGCCGTTCTTCCCTTCCCCAATCCAATCTGGAAAGTTTTTCTTCTGTCTCATCTATGCTGACCTCTAAAAAATCATACCCTGCTTTTTTAGCACTTTCTAATTTTTCTTTCCAACTCAAATCAAGGGGCATTGCCTTTTCATAAATTCCCAATGTATATTTTTTCATTTTCTCTCCGTTCTACTAATTTTTAAAACAGCGCCACACTGGACTCAATGCCTCAATAACTTTGCAGTAGTTCCTATATTTTTCTGCATAAATTTTCTCATATTCTTTCCTGGGATAAACAGTTTTACTTACTCTTACTGTCTTCTGAACTGCATCCTCATAATTTTGATATACCCCTGCTGCAATCCCCGCTGCTATTGCTGCCCCCTGAGCTCCCAGCTCTTTATCTTCTATAACATCCACAGGTATTTGAAGTGTATCTGCAAAAATCTGTATCCAAATATCAGAATTAGCTGCACCACCTGATAAACGAATTGTTTTGGGTTTATCACGATTGATAAGTAGTTTTCTTACATGAGTATAATGCGAAAACACAATTCCCTCATATACTGCCCTTAGCATATAATGCTTATCATGATATGAAGTGAGTCCTATAAATGTTCCTTTTGCAAGCGGATCTTCATTTGAACCATTAAAAAATGGCAAAAAAATAACACTACAATCCTGAGGCTCTATTGCCTCCACCCACTTATTCGTAATTTCATAAATAGAACCACCTTTTTCTTCAATATCTACTTTCTCCCATGACATTAGATTTCTAATAAACCATTCCATATTACCTGCTGATGTAGGACTACTCTCCTCTATCAGATAATACCCTGGAATACAAAACATAGAATTTAATGTCACACTTCCGTTTACAATCGGCATTTTTCTAATAAACTCATTAATACTCCATGTTCCTGCAATCATACACATCTGTTGTTCATCTGTTAAACCAGATGCAATCCCACATGCATCTATGTCAAACATCCCTGCTGCAACTGGAATTCCCTCTGGAAGAAGAGTCACTTTTGCAGCTTCTTTCGTAACATATCCACAAATATCTGCTGAATGCCTTAACGGAGGAAGTTTGTCATAAATATCCTCCAATCCAAAATATGCTAAGAGCTCTTTGTCATAGTCATGCGTATTCATATTAATTAAGTTAGAACCTGATGAATCCGTATACTCTGCATATGCTTCTCCAGTTATCATAAAACGCACGTAATCCTTTACTGAAAATATATATTTTGTTTTTTCTAAAACTTCTGGCTTATAATCTCGAAACCATGCCAGAAGGCTGACTGGCTGACATACCAAAATATCTTGAAATGTTTTCTGATATACTTTCTCTCTGGTACCATCTTTTTCCCATTTACTTACATATTCCCATGCTCTCGCATCAATTGAAAGAATGCCATTATATGCTGGTTTATCATCTTGGTCCACCATATATAATCCCTTTCCATGTCCAGAAAAGGAAACTCCCACAATATTCTCTGGATTGATTCCACTCTTTTCAATTACTCCTCTGACAGCCTGTACATTTACCTGCCAAAGGTGCTCCATATTCCTTTCCGCATAACCGGAATTCGGAGTAAGAGTGACTGTCGGTACACTCATAACCGATATCTGTTCTCCCATTTCATCAAACAAAGCCGCTTTCGAAAACGTCCCTCCATTGTCAATCCCCATCAAATACTTCATACTATTTCCTCCCAGAACCATCTTATGAAAAAACTGAACCCACACATGCAGCTGTGGGTTCAGCCTTCCGCTGTTTATTACAGCTGTTCGATCCATTCTGCCATATTATCTTTAGAGAAAACAAACGGACTTCCTGCAAGAACTGCAGTTCCTTCTCCACTTTGATATGCTTCATAAGTTGTTGCTTCATAATCACGGAATGCATCCATTTCAAATGAAGCCCCCACACTTCCGTCAAATGTACCTTCAACTGCTGCATATGTAGCTGCTCCTGATACCGCCCCCAAGTGGATAACATCCCACAACATCATATATGGGCATACATAATCAAATGCATCTTCATCTGCTGTTTTCGGCATAAAAGACTGCATTTCTGAAGGGATTCCCAAACCGGTCAGTTTGATTTCACTGTTTGCAGATTTCAATGCCTGTCCTGCCGCCGCAATACCTACTGTTGTAGGAGAAATAATACAATCCACAGAATTCTCCGCAATAAATGCCTGTGCCTGTGTTGTTGATTCTGTCAAATCGTCGTTTCCATATTTTTTATCTAAGTCTTTACTCACCTTACCTGCATAGAAATCTTTGGAAAGTTCATCTTCCATTGCCGCAATCCAGGAGTTTTGGACTGGCGTATCAATGGATGCAGAAAGCACTCCTAATTTAATTTCATCTCCACTGTAGCCTTCCAATTTTTCTTTTACTGTTTCTTCCATTTTTCCATCTCCCGGATAATCTACACCAAGCGTAATCAATACTGCTGCCTGTACAAGATAAGAACCGATATCTGCAACCTCTGCCTGGTTCACATGACAAATACGATAATCGGGAGTAGCCTCAGAATCTACTGATACTATAGGAATGCCTGCCTCTTGGGCTTTCTTGAATACTTCGTCGTATCCTGCATCACCGTTTGTAGAAATAGTGATAGATGCTACTTTTTGAGTAATCAGTTCATCTAACATCTGCACCTGTGCTGCAACAGTTGTCTCTGCCGGACTTTTATATACTGTTTTTTCCCCCTTAGCTGTCAAGTATTCTTCAAATCCTTCGTACATCAAGTCCCCAAAAGAGTTTCCTGTTGATTTGAACATAAATACATGAGTACCTTCTAATGAAGCATCAGAACTTGAAGCATTTCCTGACTCTTTAGACTGTGTGTCCGTACTGCCCTCTGTCGGCACTGATGTGGTACTACATCCAATCAGCGAGCCAACCATAAATACGCTCATCCCCAATGCTGTCAGCCTTTTCAAATTTTTCATAAACTTGTCCTCCTCTTTTTTATATAAACAGCATTTTTGCTGCTTATTTCATTGCAAAACGTTCTTTCGCCCTTTTTACATCTTCTTTTTGCTCTTCCAACCAGATTTCTGTCTGTTCCTTGCATTTTTTCTGAAGCGCTGCTATCTTCTCTTCTGCCTTAGCAATCTTTACCTTTTTCTCTTCTTCATTCGTAGTTGAACTTTTTTTCAGCTGGACAATTGTTTCTCTTAATGCTTTTACTTCCTCTGCTGTTCTAATATTTAAAGCTTCTACATTCTTATTATTTTTATAAATCAACTTCAGCTTAATTTTAGCAATCAGCTCACGATTAACATTTGGTATTAAAACTGCCACTATCAGAATCAATCCGGTCACAATTTTTCTTGTATTGGCGTCCACGTCCAAAAGCCCCAGTGTATAGGTAAGGAATGCCATAATCAATGTACCAATAACTGGTCCGTAAACCTTTCCTTTCCCGCCATTTGTAGAGACACCTCCAAGAACACAAATTGCAATTGCTGTCATCTCATAACCAGTTCCCATTGTAGATGAAACACTTCCTCCCATTCTCCCTACAAAGAAAATAGAAGCAATTCCACACATCATTCCCATAATAACAAACACAATTACCTTCACTTTTTTTACATCAATTCCCGAATACTGTGCACATGTTGGATTGTTCCCAATAATATACAACTTACGTCCAAATTTCGATTTTTGCAGTACAAATACAAAAATTGCCCCCATTATAAGAAAAATAATCAACGACAACGGAATTCCCGCAATATTTGTCCATGCAATTGTTGTATAAAAACTTGGAAATTCTTTCAATACATTAACATCTAAAATAATCTTTACAATCCCTCTAAAAAGCATGGAAGAGGCAATTGTTACAATTACCGCCGGCATTCCTACATATGCTACAAGAAATCCGTTAAATGCCCCGCAAAATGCTCCTGCTGCTATTCCAACGATTACGCCAATAAACGCAGGTATTCCAGCTGAACAGCATAATCCCGTTGCCATGGAGGCAAATATCATTGTCGAAGCAACAGATACATCTATATCACCCAGCATAAGAATCAGAATCATGCCCAATACAAGAGGTGATACATCCATCCCTGACTGAATAATCGATTGAATCGTACCATGCGAAAAATACAGATTATATCTGCTTATCATAAGCACTACATTAATTAATATCAAAATATATACTAATACCATTTCCCAGCTAACTAAAAACTTTGACATTTTAAATCCTTGTTTTACTGTCAAATCTCTTACTGGAACTACTTTTGTATTTTTTTTCCCACTCATCAGATTAACGCACTCCTTTCTTTCAGAGCTCGTTTTCCAGCTGAACGTTCTGTAAATATATTAAGTGCGACCGCTGCTATAATAATTGCTCCTTGAATTGCATCGGACCATACGCTCAATCCTGGCAGGAGGCTGATAAAATATGTAATCACTGACATCATTAAAAATCCAATAATGACTCCGTCTACTTTTCCTTTCCCCCCTGTAATACTAACTCCTCCAAGAATACAAATTGCAATTGCTGTCATCTCATAGGATTCTCCTATACTATAGCTGCATGTAGCATAGTTTGCTGTATATAACATTCCTGCAAGACCAGCAAGCACTCCGCAAATCGTCATTGCGAGAAATATAACTCTCGCCTCTTTTATTCCTGCTACCTTAGATGACTCTCTATTTGTTCCTATTGCATAGATTCTTCTTCCTCTGGAAGTATATCCAAGGAATAAAACAGCCAGTATAATGACCAAAATTAATATCCATAAAATACAGGGTAATCCCAAAATCTTCTTCGTTGCAAATGCCTGATATCCCTCTGTGAACTGGTGTGGAAACCACCACTGCCCTCCACTAAAAAGAAAGGAACACCCACGGAAAATATACATTGTTCCCAAAGTCGCAATCATTGGAACCATTTTAAGATATCCTACTAAAATTCCATTAATCCCACCACAAACTGCACCAATCACCAATGCCAGCAATACCCATGTTATTGCAGGCATTGTGGGATTTTCTGCCATAAGACGACAGCAGATAACACCGCTTAAAGACAAGGTCGCTCCGATAGAAATGTCTATTCCTGCCGTAATAATTACTACCATTTCTCCAATTGCTAGTAATCCATAAACCGCATTATTCTGAAGCATGTTTAAAATAGAATTAACAGAATACATCGATGGTGTAAGAACCGCAGCTATGATTAAAAGAAAAATCAATCCAAGAAGTAATCCAAAATTTCTGCTCTCTGTGATTCTGGATAATATATTCTTTTTCTTTGTTACCCCCATTATACTTCCTCCTTTTCCCCGCTCTCATATTTCAAAGAAGCTTCCAAAATCATCTCTTGTGTCGTACCTTCTGTCTCAAATTGGCCAACTACACGTCCACTTCTCATAACTACGATTCTGTCTGCCATTCCTAGTACTTCCGGCATTTCAGAGGATACCATAATAATCGCATATCCATTTGCTGTTAGTTCATTCATAATTTCATAAATTGAATATTTAGCTCCTACATCAATTCCTTTTGTAGGTTCATCCAAAATCAGAACTTTTAAATCACAATTTAACAGCTTTGCAAATACCACTTTTTGCTGATTACCACCAGATAAGGAAGAAGGAGGGGCACTGATGTCTTTAGCCTTTAATTGAATCTTCTGACACAACTCAATTGCTCTTTTCTCTTCTGCACTTACATCCAGTTTTCCTGATTTTACAAACTTATCCATATCTGCCGAAGAAACATTCTGATAGATCGGAATCTCATTTACCAGCCCCTGTGTTTGCCTATCTTCCGGAAGCAGTCCAATCCCCATTTTCAACGCTTCTATCGGACTTTTTATTTTAACTTCTTTCCCTTCTAATTCAATGGAGCCAGAATCCGGAGTCATAATCCCAAAGATATTCTGGCAGACTTCTGTTCGCCCTGCGCCTACCAGACCAGTCAAACCCAAAATTTCACCTTTTCTTACATCAAAAGATACATTCTTAAAATATCCTTCTTTTGAAATATTTTTAATTTTTAAAACCACATCCCCAATTTCAGCAGTTTTTGGCGGATACATCTGAGTCAACTCGCGTCCTACCATTGCCCCGATAAGTTTTTGATTCGAAATTTTATCCACATCCCAACATCCGATGTATTTTGAATCTCGAAACACGGTAACCCTTGTTGCCAAACGATACATATCCTCAAATTTATGTGTAATAAAAATAATGGAAACCCCTTCATCTCTTAATCTTTCTGTAATTTGATACAGCTCTTCACACTCCCTTCTGGAAAGTGATGCTGTTGGTTCATCCATGATTAAAATACGCGCATCTCTGGAAAGTGCTTTTGCAATCTCAACTAACTGCTGCTGCGCAACAGATAAAGTACTCATCGGTTTCGAAACATCAATCTTTTTACTTAGGGGTTCTATCAACTCTTTTGCTCTCTTCGTCATAAGCTTCCAGTTATACATTCCAAGTTTATTTTTTATCTCCTGTCCCATAAAGATATTTTCTGTAACAGATAAATCTGGAAATGCCGTAACATGCTGATAAATTGCTGCTATCCCCAACTTAGCTGAATCCTCAGTAGAACGAAGCGTTATCTTTTCTCCCTCTAATAACATTAGACCACTATCCGGCTGATGTACTCCTGTTATTACTTTGATAAAGGTTGATTTTCCCGCACCATTTTCTCCCATCAGAGCATGTATCTCACCTTTTTTTAACTGGAACTGTACTCCATCTAATGCAGTAACTCCACCGAATGTTTTTACTACATCTTTCAGTTCCAAGACATATTCGCTCATCTTGTCTTTCCCCTTTCTCTTTTCTGTTGTTTTCCTTCCTCATAAACCTCCTTGTTTTACGATAATCATATACTTTTCCCCTTGTTATTCAATATCAAAAAATATCTTATAACTATCATTTCTTGTCTTTTTCATGTTTTCGTTGATTTTTTTCACTTTTTTTATATTTTTTTATTGTTTTTCACTATATACATTTTTTTGTGTATTATGAATATTGAATATTATATTAAATTGCATTATTATTTTTATAGTATTTATATCCAATTTAGAATTGATAAAAAATACATATGAACTTTGCATTATGAGATTTCTTACTCAGACTTCATTACAAAATACCAGATATATTCAACAGAAAGGACTTGCTATGATTTTACCCAAAAGGACTTTTCCCGAATTTTTTGATTCTCTGATATTGAATTCCACTGTTTTTTCAGATGCACTTCCACTCTTTGTCACAGAGTGTATAATGGTTCAGTTGTCAAGACAAAAATCTGAGATTTTTATAATGAACTGATATGGTTGACAAGTAACTGGATCAGAGGAAGATT
>CASERA010000127.1 GCA_949290175.1 uncultured Ruminococcus sp. | reverse complement strand
AGGTTATCCAGAAATCGGTTTATACTGGGAAAAAGCTGCATGGGAAGAAGCAGAACACGCTGCTAAATTTGCTGAATTATTAGGTGAAGTTGTAACTGACAGCACAAAGAAAAACCTTGAAATGAGAGTTGATGCTGAAAACGGTGCTACTGCTGGTAAATTTGACCTTGCAAAACGTGCAAAAGCTGCTAACCTGGATGCTATCCATGATACAGTACATGAAATGGCAAGAGACGAAGCTCGTCACGGTAAAGCTTTCGAAGGTCTGTTAAAGAGATACTTTGGCTAAGATTTACCTCTCAGCTTCCATCGCATAGAGTTGATTTACATTGCCTGTAATGAAATATCTCATTGCAGGTAATGTTTTAAACAAAAAATATCGAATTTTTGGCACCGATGTGCCGTTGAAAATAAAAATAATTTGTAGTTAGAAGGAGGAGTTTTATTATGTCTAAATACGCAGGAACAAAAACTGAAAAAAACCTTATGGATGCATTCGCTGGTGAGTCTATGGCACGTAATAAATATACATATTACGCTTCCGCAGCAAGAAAAGCCGGATTTGTACAGATGGCTAATATCTTCGAGGAAACAGCCGGACAGGAAAAAGAGCATGCTAAATTATGGTTCAAAGAATTCCACGGAATCGGAACTGTTGAAGAAAACCTCGCTGATGCAGCTGCTGGTGAAAACTATGAGTGGACAGATATGTATAAACGCATGGCTGAAGAAGCTGAAGAAGAAGGATTTACAGAACTTGCAAGCAAATTCAGAGGTGTTGCAATGGTAGAGGAAGCACACGAAAAACGCTATCAGAGACTGCTTGACCACTTCAGAGAAGGAAAAACATTCAAAGATGAAGCTCCTCTTGGATGGAAATGTGGAAACTGTGGTTTTATTTACACAGGCGACGAAGCTCCGGAAGTATGTCCGGTTTGCGCACATCCAAAAGCTTATTTTGAAAGAAAAGCTGAAAACTACTAAAATTAGTTCATGAATTTTTATATTTTTATCTAATTTTCTTGAATATCCTAACTTAGAAAGAAGCAGGATTGTGTTTTATCACATTTCTGCTTCTTCTATTGTCTTATTTACGGGTCCCTTCTCAATCAATTTTTCCTTTTGCGTTCTTGTGAAATGTTTAATAGCGTATTCCCGCTTCATCGCTTCTTCTTTTGTTGCAAACTCTTCATAATACATCAGCTGCACCGGTCTGCGTACTTTCGTATACTTTGCACCTTTTCCAGAATTATGAGCATTCAGGCGCTTTTCCAGATTATTTGTCCAGCCTGTATAGAGTGTTCCATCACTGCATTTTAAAATATATGTATAATTCATCTCCCGCTTCCAACGTCTCCTTCTTTTGCTCGTATATAAAATCTGTTTATATCATATAACAATTCAAGAATTACCACAATAATATATATTTCCATAAAAAATGTAAGATAAAGTTTCATGCTATATTTTTCTGCATTTTCCTTTATCTTACATTCTTATTCATATGATGTTGGGGACAAAAGGTATTTTGACCCCTTATTCCATATACAATGTCGGATCTGTTGGCACTCCGTCTTTTGTCACTTTAAAATAGAGATTCGGACCCTCAACACTGTAATATTTTGTTGGTTCATTCAAATAACCAACAGTCTGTCCCTGATCTACATAATCCCCAACTGACAGCGGAACATCTTTTAACTGTCCGTATACTGCATTGTATCCATTTCCCATATCCAGTGTAACCGTCGTACCTGTCTGGGCTGATTCTTCAATCCCAATTACCATACCTGCTGCTGATGCCCCAATCATTTCTCCTACTTCTCCAGAAATAATCATTGCCGGATTATATTTGTACTGCTCTAAAGTAGAGAAAAATACAGTTTTATCCATACTATAACCCAGGATTATATTTCCGCTTGCGGGCCACTCCAACAGACTATCTTCATCGAAATAGACTTCTGCTGTATTTCCTGCCGTAGGCTCTGTTGTACTGTTCTCTGCCTCTTCCTGTTTGACCTCTTCTGTATTATTTTCCGTCAATGTACTGCCTTCTGCTTCCGGCAAAACAATTTCATTTGTATTCGCTGCCTTGCTTTCATCTTTTGTTGTTACGGTTTCTTCATTTTCCGCCAGCCGGGCTCCTGCCGTTTTACGGTTGTAGTTGTTGAATGTGTACACTCCAACCATCACAATTACGGCTATAAAACAAATTACAAGCACAGCTGCTGTCCCTGTTCTTTTTAAGGAATGCTTTTCATTATTATTCATATTCATCACCTCTGGCTATATTTTTGCCAGAAAGATGATGCCTTATTCTGTTTTTTCAAATATTTCTCCACCATCAGTCAAATTTGTTCCTTCAAAAAAAAACTGAAGGATTTGTTCATATGTTTTTCCTTCTTGTGCCATCTCATTTGCTGTCCATTGACTCATTCCCAAACCATGTCCATTTCCCATTGTTGTAATTTTCAATCTTCCTTTTTCATCCTGAATTGAAAAAGCACTGGATGCCAAAGCTAGGGCATCCCTGAATTGGTCTCCTGTACAGATGGTGTCTCCTATCCTAAGTTCAGATACATATCCCGCTGAATCGCTGGCTTTAATCTCAAAATCTTCAAATGTAAATGCTTTTTTTGCCTCTTCTTCCCCTTCTGCTGCTATAAGAAACGATTGACACCGCTCTTTTACCTCACTGTATTCCATCGTATAAACATGCATTTCATCTTCTGCCATTTTATCAAGGGGGCACTCTTTAACCATAAGATATGGATATTCTTTGCTTCCTAATACCTCCTCTGCACTCCGGGTCATCCCATTTCCCGACTGATGAAACGGCACCCATGCATACGTATCCTGATAATATAAAACCTGATTTTCTGTTTCTTCCACTACTTCTAAAAGTTTTTTATAGTATTTTTCATAATTTGCAGCTCCCCACTTTTCCTCTAACTCTTCAGATGTCAAATAGTCTTGTGTAACCAGATGTCCTTTTCCTTCCTCCTCACTCTGAGCAAACTGCTGATACAGGGAGGTTCGAATCAAAACCGCCTGTGCTTTCAAGGCTTCTTTTTGATACGTTTCCGGTATTTTTTTTGCCAGAACTCCTATAAAATATTCTTCCCAGGGAACAGATTTTATAATTGCATTTCCTTCTTTATCTTCTATTTTTACAGAAACGTATTGTCTATTTCCCATTCCGATTACTTCTAAATCTACACCATTTACAAAAACCGTAATAATATACGGGAGTAAAATTAAAATAATAAGAAATGATGCAAATGATTTCAATTTCTGATGTATCTGTTTTTGCCTCATATGTTTCCCTCCATGATGCAGTATATGCATATGTCTGAAAATCTAGGACAAAAACAGCCGCTGTACGGATTTGCTTTCTCCGCACAACGGCTGCTGTTTTATTCTTTATCTTCTTCCTGAGATACTTCCTGCATCTTTTGTCCTGCATTCTGGAATTCTCCTACCGGATATTCCTTTACAGGTCTAAAATCGCCTTCTACAGCATCTAAATCCTCATCCTGAGTCTTTATACCTTCCGACATCTCAGTCTTTGGTCCAACCTGCGGCTCTACAGGATTCACCGGAGGCACCGGCGGTGGAGATGTCATAAACGGCGTTCCCAGATCAGGCTCTTTTCCTGGATTATATGGTCGGTTTCTCATCACAAATATACAAATAGATTCATACAGTGGAAGCAATATTCCCAAAATAGCATGTGCAACTGCCATATTTGGCGATGTAAACTTATCATAAATCTGACGATTTACCAATACTCTCAGAACTTTATAAACCGCCTCATAAAGTACCATAAAAATAACTGCTATAATCAAAAAAATGACCAATCCTGTTACTGCACCTACACTTATCCCCATATAGTCCATAGAAATAATCATACCGATTCCAGTAATCCAGAATATAGCATAAAAGATCAAGCTTACAGCTCCGGCAATAAAAGGCAGAACAATTAACCAGATTCCCGGATTTTTAATCTGCTTCTTTTTCAGATGCACTGTCCCGCTAAGTTCCCCCTGAAGATAAGTTCTTGCAAATGGTACGAAAGCAAGCCACGGATACTCCATACCTTCACGCTTTGCAATCGTATACATTCCAATTCCTCTCAATACATAATCCACAATTGTAACTACTAATCCAATCAGTATAATGATGAGATAGATTGTAATAATTCCTACGAAAATACTATCTGCCATCGCATCAATTCCTGAAGTAGGATTATAGTATTCATAACCATAGCCAAAATTATAGTTTCCGTAATTATTCATAGGTACCTCCTAGTCTCCCTGTCCGGATGAAACAGGTACTTTTTCTAGTTTCCATATATCCTTTACATATTCTTCAATGGTTCTGTCAGATGTAAACTTACCACTGCATGCCGTATTCATCATTGCTATTCTGGACCATCTGTCCTGATCCTTGTATGCTTCTTCAACTTTCTTCTGTGCCTCGGCATAAGCGCGGAAATCTTTCAAAATGAAGTACATATCCGGTCTTGGAGTACACTGTGTATTCAGAAGAGAATTGTACAAATCTTTATACATCTCATGATCTCCATGCGCATACGTTCCATCCATTAATTGATCTACCACACGTTTAAGTTCCCAGTCATTGAAATAAATGTCTGCCGGATTATATCCCCCATGATTCTCATAATTAATAACTTCTTCTGAACTTAATCCAAAGATAAATGCATTCTCAATTCCAACTTCTTCTACAATTTCCACGTTAGCTCCATCCATCGTTCCAAGAGTCGGAGCTCCATTCAGCATAAACTTCATATTTCCGGTTCCTGAAGCCTCTTTGGATGCCGTAGAAATCTGCTCACTGACATCTGCTGCCGCAAACAGAATCTCCGCATTAGACACACGATAATCTTCAATAAAAACAACTTTCAGTTTGCCATGGATACTTCTGTCGTTATTTACTACTTCTGCAACAGAATTGATTAATTTAATCGTCTCTTTTGCCCGTTTATATCCTGCTGCCGCTTTTGCACCGAAAATAAAGGTTCTTGGATAAAAACTCATCTCCGGATGTTCTTTTATCTGATTGTACAGATACATCACATGCAGAATGTTGAGAAGCTGACGTTTATATTCATGGAGACGTTTTACCTGAATATCAAAAATAGACATTGGATTTATTTCGATTCCATTATGCTCTTTAATATATTCCGCAAGCCGTACTTTATTCTTGTATTTGATTTCCATGAATTCTTTTCTTGCCTGCTCATCATCCACAAATGCTTTCAGCCTGCCAATCTGTGACAAATCGGTAATCCAGCCGTTTCCGATTTTATCTGTAAGCCAATCTGCCAGCAGCTGATTGCCATGAAGAAGGAAACGTCTTTGTGTGATGCCGTTTGTTTTGTTATTGAACTTCTCAGGCATCATTTCGTAAAAATCTTTTAATTCCTGATACTTCAGGATTTCTGTGTGCAAACGTGCAACACCGTTAACAGAAAAACCTGAGATAATCGCCATATGAGCCATCCTTACCTGCCCGTTGCACAGGATGGACATCTTCCTGACTTTCTCTTCATTGCCCGGATATTTTGCACGCACTTCCAGCAGAAACCTTCTGTCGATTTCCTGCACAATCTGGTAAATACGGGGAAGTAGTCTTGAAAACAGGTCAATCGGCCATTTTTCTAATGCTTCTGACATAATAGTATGGTTTGTATAAGCACATGTTTTTGTTGTCACATCCCATGCTTCTTCCCATGTAAGTCCTTCTTCATCAATCAGAAGACGCATCAGCTCAGGGACTGCAACTGTCGGATGTGTATCATTCATCTGAATAACAACTTTCTCATATAACTTGCGGACATCTGCATGCTTCTTTTTATATTTTTCAAGCATTACCTGAAGACTTGCAGAAATAAAGAAATACTGCTGCTTGAGACGGAGCTCTTTTCCTGCATAATGATTATCATTTGGGTACAATACATCTACAATCAATTTTGCAAGATTTTCCTGCTCCACCGCTTTGTGATAGTCTCCACGGTCAAAAGAGTCCAACTGAAAATCTGTGATCGCCTTTGCATCCCAAACACGCAGCGTATTCACCACATGATTTCCATATCCTACGATTGGCATATCATAAGGTATTGCAAGTACAGATTCGTAATTTTCCTGTACGAAAATATCTTTTCCCGTTTCAGGGTCTTTCTCGAAACGTATATTTCCGCCAAAACGTACTTCTTTTGCGTATTCTTCGCGGCGCAGCTCAAAAGGATTCCCTTCTTTGAGCCAGTTATCAGGTGTTTCCACCTGATATCCGTTCTCAATTTTCTGTTTAAACATTCCATAACGGTAACGTATACCGCATCCGTATGCCGGATAATTCAAAGTAGACAAAGAATCCAGGAAACATGCTGCCAGACGTCCCAGTCCTCCGTTTCCCAGTGCTGCATCCGGCTCCTGATCCTCAATTACGTTCAGGTCTATTCCCATCTCGCACAGAGCTTCTTTCACGCCTTTATATGCAGTCATATTAATCAAGTTATTTCCGAGCGCGCGTCCCATCAAGAACTCCATGGACATATAATAAACCGTCTTTGCATCTGCATCATTGTAAGCTTTCTGTGTAGCCAGCCAATCATCAATGATGATTTCCTTAACCGCGTAAGAAACTGCCTGAAAAATCTGCTGAGAGAATGCCTCATCAATTGTCTTACGGTATAATGTCTTCACATTATCTTTTACAGCTGATTTAAATGCCTCTTTTTCAAAACGTTTACTGTACATGCGTACTACTTCCCTTCTTTCTCAACGCCCATCGTAACAGCTTCGCCGTTAATCTTCCACTCTTTCACATATCCTGCCGGTTCTGATTTCTCTACTACGGCTGCCAGTACTTCTGCGCCGATTTCTTCCCGATTCTTTTCAAATGCTGCTTCAGCTTTTTCACTTCCTGAATAAGTAACCTTAATCTTATCCATAACTTCAAATTCTGCTTCTTTTCTCATGGTCTGAATCTTGCTGATGATTTCTCTTACGAAACCTTCTTCCAGCAGTTCTTCTGTAAGATTTGTATCCAAAACCACTGTAATTCCATTGTCATTCTCAGATACATATCCCTCAATCTGTGCTGTTTCAATCAGAAGATCCTCTTTAAACAGAGTGATTTCCTGTCCATCCGCATCCAGTTTCAAAGAACCTGTTTCATTCAGTTCATCCATAGCCGCGTTGCCGTCAAGATGCTCGAGCGCAGCTTTGATTGCACCTAACATTTTACCATATTTTGGTCCTACTGTCTTTAATTGTGGTTTAAAATTATAAGAAGTAAAGTCTCTTACATCATCTGTAAATTTTACATTCTTTACATTCAGCTCATCTGCAACGATTTCCTGATACAGCTTCGGAAGTTCAAATCCCGCTTTCACAAACATCTGTCCAATTGGCTGACGATTCTTGATATTGGAAGTATTACGGCACGCACGCCCCATAACAACCAATTTGAGAACATTCATCATATCCGCTTCCAGCTTTTCATCGATATATGCTTCATTTACTGCCGGATAATCACACAGATGGATACTTTCCGGTGCATCTTTATCAATGCTTCTTACCAGATTTTGATAAATTTCTTCCGTCATAAACGGAATCATCGGAGCAGCAACTTTAGAAACAGTTACAAGTGCTGTATATAATGTCATATACGCATTAATTTTATCCTGCTCCATTCCTTTTGCCCAGAAACGTTCACGGCTTCTTCTGACATACCAGTTACTCATATCATCTACAAAGTCCTGAAGTGCTCTTGCACTCTCCGGAATTTTGTAATTTTCCAGATTTTTATCAACTGTTTTTATTAATGTATTCAGTTTTGATAAAAGCCACTTATCCATGACTCCTAGTTTATCATATTCAAGTGTATACTTTGTTGCATCAAATTCATCAATATTTGCATACAATACGAAAAATGCATATGTGTTCCACAACGTTCCCATGAACTTTCTCTGACCTTCCACTACTGCTTTTCCGTGGAAACGGTTCGGCAGCCATGGAGCACTGTTACTGTAAAAATACCAGCGGATTGCATCTGCCCCATATGTTTCCAAAGCATCAAACGGATCCACCGCATTTCCTTTGGACTTACTCATCTTCTGGCCATTCTCATCCTGTACATGACCCAGAACAATAACATTCTTATACGGTGCTTTATTGAACAGCAGAGTAGAAATCGCGAGCAGAGAATAGAACCATCCTCTTGTCTGGTCTACCGCTTCGGAGATAAAATCTGCCGGGAACTGCTGTTTAAATAAATCTTCATTTTCAAATGGATAATGATGCTGTGCAAACGGCATGGAACCACTGTCAAACCAGCAGTCAATTACCTCTGGTACACGATACATCTTCTTTCCACATTCAGGACAGTTAATCTCCACATCATCAATATATGGACGGTGCAGTTCAATGTCTTCCGGGCAGTTGTCAGACATTTCTTTCAGTTCTGCAATACTTCCAATAGAATGCATGTGTCCGCATTCACATTCCCAGATATTCAATGGAGTTCCCCAGTAACGGTTACGACTGATTCCCCAGTCCTGAACATTCTCCAGCCAGTCACCAAAACGGCCCTTTCCAATACTCTCTGGAATCCAGTTAATGGTATTATTATTTGCAATCAGGTCATCTTTTACTGCTGTCATTTTAATAAACCATGACTCACGGGCATAATAAATCAGAGGAGTATCACATCTCCAGCAATGCGGATAGCTATGCTCAAATTTAGGAGCGTCAAAGAGTAATCCTCTGCTTTCCAAGTCTTTCAATACCATTGGATCCGCTTTCTTTACAAATACTCCGGCAAATGGAGTTTCTGCTGCCATCTCACCTTTTTCATCTACAAGCTGTACAAATGGAAGCTCATATTTTCTTCCAACATTTGCATCATCTTCACCAAATGCAGGTGCGATATGAACGACTCCAGTACCATCTGTCAGTGTTACATAAGTATCACATGTTACATAGAATGCTTTCTTTTTCTGCTTGTCTGCACTGTCTGCCGCACACTGATATAAAGGCTCGTATTCCTTATATTCCAGTTCTTTTCCTACGTAAGTTTCCAGAACTTCATATGCCGGTTTTCCTTCTTCTGCTAGTTTACCCAAAACAGTATCCAGAAGTGCTTCCGCCATATAATAGACATAACCGTCAGCAGCTTTTACTTTCACATAATTCTCTTCCGGATTCACACAAAGTGCAAGGTTGGAAGGCAATGTCCATGGTGTTGTCGTCCATGCCAAAATATATGCATCCTCATCCTTCACCTTAAATCTTACGATTGCCGAACGTTCCTTCACATCCTTATATCCTTGAGCAACCTCCTGTGCGGAAAGCGGAGTTCCACAACGAGGACAGTAAGGTACAATCTTAAATCCTTTGTAAAGAAGCCCTTTATCCCAGATTTGTTTTAAAGCCCACCACTCCGATTCAATGAAATTATTGTCGTAGGTAACATATGGGTGCTCCATATCTGCCCAGAAACCAACTGTACTGGAGAAATCTTCCCACATACCTTTGTATTTCCATACACTCTCTTTACATTTATCGATAAATGGTTCCAGACCGTAATTTTCAATCTGATCTTTTCCATCCAGTCCAAGCAGTTTTTCTACTTCCAGCTCTACCGGCAGACCATGTGTATCCCATCCTGCT
>CASERA010000126.1 GCA_949290175.1 uncultured Ruminococcus sp. | reverse complement strand
TGAAATCCCTGTTCCACAATCCAACGATACATCATCTTATCATTTTCTGACGGATCATGCCGGATGTCAATCAGAAGAAACACTGCTTTTAACTGCTTCGATTCGTGAAGATACCTCTCAATCAGCCTTCCCCACTGTATCTTTTCTTTTTCGGAAACCTTCGCATATCCATAGCCCGGAAGATCCACAAGATACAATTCCTCATTGATGTTATAAAAATTAATCGTCTGTGTCTTTCCCGGTGTTGCAGAAATTCTTGCATAAGATTTCCGATTCATCAAAGCATTGATCAACGATGATTTTCCGACATTTGATTTTCCCGCAAATGCAATCTCTGGTTTATCATTCTGCGGAAGAGTGCTCGTAACCCCGCATACTGTCTCAAGATTAATATTTTTTATTACCATACATTTCCTCCTCTCTATGAAACAAGCGCAGCTTCCAGCACCTCTTTCATACTCTCCACCGGCAGAATCTCAAGCCCTTTTGTAATTTCTGAAGAAAGCTCTTCCACGTCCGGCAGATTCTCCTTCGGAACCAATACAGTCTTGATGCCTGCATTCTTTGCCGCCAGAAGCTTCTCTTTCAGTCCTCCGATTGGAAGTACACGGCCACGGAGCGTCACTTCTCCGGTCATCGCCAAATCAGCACGGACTTTTCGGCCTGTAATTGCGGAAAGCATTGCCGTTGCCATCGTAATTCCGGCAGATGGTCCGTCTTTCGGAACTGCGCCTTCCGGAATATGTACATGGATATCATGTGCTTCAAAAAAGTCATCGGCAATCTGGTACTCCCTGCTGATAGAACGAATATAACTGATTCCTGTTCTTGCAGATTCTTTCATAACATCTCCAAGCTGACCTGTCAGCATCAGTTCCCCTTTTCCCGGCATCACATTGACTTCAATCTGAAGCGTGTCGCCACCTACACTTGTCCACGCAAGTCCTCTGACAATTCCAACCTCGTCGACTGCATTTGCCATCTGGTAAGTAACCTTTTCTTTTCCCAGATATTTTCGAATATTCTTTTCTGTAATTGTAACATTCTTTTTATCCGTTGTAAGTATTTCCTTTGCCGCTTTTCTGCAAATATTTCCAACTTCCCTCTCCAGCTGACGTACACCGGCTTCCTTTGTATAATTTCTTGCAATTTTCCAAATCGCCTGTTTACTAATTTTCAGCTGTTCCGGTTTTAAACCATTTTTCTCCAACTGTTTCGGAATCAGATGCTCGGTTGCAATATGCATCTTTTCATTTTCTGTATAGCTTGTAATTTCAATCACTTCCATACGGTCCAGCAGTGGTCTTGGAATCGTCTGAAGAGTATTTGCCGTGGCGATAAACAGGACTTCTGAAAGATCCAACGGAACTTCCAGATAATGATCACGGAACTTATAATTCTGCTCACTGTCCAAGACTTCAAGCAAAGCAGAAAATGTATCTCCTTTATAGTCTGTACTTACTTTATCGATTTCATCCAGAAGCATCAATGGATTTTTCACACCTGCCTGACGGATTCCGTTTGCGATTCTTCCCGGCATTGCTCCTACATATGTCTTCCTATGACCGCGTATTTCTGCTTCATCGCGTACACCTCCAAGAGAAATACGTACATACGGTTTTTTCAACGCTCTGGCAAGTGATTTTGCTATGGATGTTTTACCGGTTCCAGGAGGTCCTACAAGGCAGAGGATTGGACTTGCCCCTTTTTTTGTCAGGGAACGCACTGCCAGAAATTCCAAAATCCGCTCTTTCACCTGCTCTAATCCGTAGTGTTCTTCGTCCAGAACTTTCTCAGCAAATTGAATATCATTGTTGTCTTTCGCAGCTTTATCCCAGGGCATTTCCAGCAATGTTTCTATATAAGTACGAATGACACCATTTTCCGCCGGACTGTTCATTGCACTTTTAAAACGTCTGATTTCTTTTTGAAGCTTTTCCTTCACTTCTTTAGGTGCCTTTAGTTTTTTTGCTGCCGTCTCAAATTCTTCTGCATCAGACATGGTTGTGTCATCACCAAGCTCCTCACGGATTAGTTTTAACTGTTCTCTCAAAATATATTCTCTCTGATGCTTATCTACACGCTCTTTTACCTTATGCTGAATTTCATCCTTAATATCCATAATCTGCACTTCATTTACCAATTTAAATGCAAGTGTTTCATATCTCTTCCAGAAATCTACCTGATTCAGAATTTCCTGCTGATCTGTATAAAAAAGCGGTGTACTTGCCGCAATCTCATCTACCAATTTCTGAAGTCCATGAATTTCTAAAATCTGTGCTACGGATTCTTTGGACATCTTCCCATTTCTTGCGGCATAATCCACAAACATATCTTTCAGGCCGCGCTCCATCGCCTGGCCATTTAAATCTTCCGGAATTACCAGATCTGATTCATCAATCACTTCCACATTCGCACGTAAATATGGAGTATCATATTCAATCCCTTTTAGAATTCCTCTTGTCTCACCTGAAACAAGTACCCTGAGAATATGCTTTGGAAGTTTGATAATCTGTTTGATTGTACCTACTGTTCCTACTTCATAAACATCCTGCTGTTTCGGATCTTCCATATCAATTTCTTTTTGTGCAACCAGAAAAATCTTCTGATCTTCTACCATTGCTTCCTGTACGGCAGCAATTGATTTCTCCCTGCTGATATCAAAATGAACAACCATTTCCGGCATGATTGTCATTCCCCGCAGTGCCACCATTGGAAGACTTTTTATCTCACTGTTCATTCCTATTCCTCCTGTATTCTCTATCTTATGAAAGATTCTGTGTTTTCTCATAAGACAAAAAAACAGGTACATGGTTCTCCCAATGCACCTGCCTGTATCATCTATGCACTTTCGGATGCCAGGAACGATTTACGCTCTTCTCCATCGCACTCATACAATGGCTGACCTTTTCCTTCCACAACATCCTTTGTTATCAGACAGCCCTTTATGGTGTCATCTGACGGTACACGGAACATTGTATCCATCATAATGTTTTCCATAATTGCTCTCAATCCTCTGGCGCCTGTATTTCTGGCAAGTGATGTTTCCGCAATCGCATCCAGCGCATCCTTGTCAAATTCCAGTTTCACTCCATCTAATTCCATCAGCTTCTGGTACTGTTTTACAATCGCACTCTTAGGCTCTGTCAGTATCCGGATTAATGCTTCTTTATCCAGCTTATCAAGGGAAACTGTCACCGGAACACGTCCTACCAGCTCCGGAATTAAACCAAATTTCACCAAATCCTGAGGGAGAATCTGGTGCAGAAGTACATCTATATCTTCCTCATGCTTTAAAGCAATTTCCGCATTAAAACCGATGGATTTCTTATCCAGCCTTGTTTCAAT
>CASERA010000125.1 GCA_949290175.1 uncultured Ruminococcus sp. | reverse complement strand
CATGTGTGGCTGCTGAGATTGTCACTGTTCCGTCTTCATTATCTGTATAGGTTCCTTCTGCGGTCAAAACACTTACCAGTCCGATGCCGTCTTCGGCTCCAATCTCAATCCTCTCGCCATTTTCCGCTGTGTAGCTGTCCGATTTTAATTCATAGGTTTTGTCATTATTTAAGGTCAGTGTAATATCAGAATACAGACGGCTTTCATAATTAATCATTCCCGAAATGTCTCCGCCGACAAACTGATAATTCGGCATGTCTGACGTGTTTCCATTGTTCAGATTATAGGAAATCGTATAGGTTTCACCTTTGGTTTCTTTTTCCACATCGTCTGCTCCGCCCTCGGAATTATTTTTGCTGCCGCACGCTGCCAGCCCCAGTGCTAAAACCCCTGCCATAATTACTGTTAAAACTCTCTTCTTCATTTTCATACCTCCTGAATTTACCGGATTGTCTGCTGACAACCATTGTTTATTTTTGATGTATTCACCTTAACCCAACTCCCAAAATTATACAATATAACTGGCATGTCCTTCATTTTTCAGGCACAAAATGCAAAAAAAGAGTTCCGCACAGAATACGCAAACTAATTTGCTGTATTCTGTGCGAAACCCTCTGTATATAACGAACCAATCTTCTCATACAGGCAGCATAATCTGCAAAGAAAAGGTATTGTTGGCATGGCTGATTCTGAAATCTCCCTGATACCTCTTCACCAACATCCGAATACTCCGAATCCCAAAGCCATGATAATCGGTATCCTCTTTGCTGGTCATGAGCTCCCCGTTCTGAAATTTAAGTTCCCCGTCAAAATAATTTTCTATCATAATGCAGTTCATGCCTCCCGGCCGGGAGATGTGGACAGAGATAATCTTTTTCTCCTCCTCGCTGTACTGTTCGACACACTCAATGGCATTATCTATGGCATTGGAAAATATTGTGTAAAGATCAATTACGGAGATACGGCCGAAATCACAGGATTTCACCGTACAAGTCAGACGTATTCGCCGATTGTGGCAGAGCAGTCCCTTTTCGGTGAGAATGGTATTGAGCAGTTCGTTATCCGTTTTTACGACATAATCAAAAAAATCCGCGGCATCTTGAGTCTCCCGATACAACTCCTCCCGTCCGCTCTCATCCGAAAAACGCAGTGCCTGTATCTGTCTTTTCAGGTCATGGCACTTCTGATTGATGATGTCCATGTTCTGTTTTGAATATTCATATTGCTTCTCTTTCTCGGTCTGAAGATATTTCAGCATTTCCTCTTCCTGCCTGAGAAAGCTGTTCCTGTAGAAAAGAAACAGTATCAACAGTACAAATATACTGAACACAATACTTGTGATCGCGCAGAAATACTGCACACTGACAACGATATATCTGTATTCTTCCACTCCTTTCACAGGCGCAATCCCGTGCTTAAATATCCCATTGGATATGCACCACACAATATCGGAGAAGACCAGCATAATCCCCATAAATAGATACATCGCCTTTGTATCCAGCCCACTTAAATTTCCCACTGACTGCATATGTTTTGCGAGCATAAAATGTCCGGCCAGTCCCAGCAAAGAATAGCAGATTATATTCAGCATAACATATAACAGCATATCCTCTTCCATGATATCAGGAAACCATAATCCAGTGATAAAATTCTGGATTACCGTATTGCCAATCGCATACAGGCACAGCCCCATAATGCATCGAAACATCGCCTGTCCGATAGACAGCTTATACCACCATACAATAAAAGCGACCGTCAGAAAATAGAGTATCCCCCACCATATATAGATCAACACGCCCTCAAGCTGTTCCGTGGACATCAGCCTTGCAAGCCTGTAATACGGAAAATAGGTCATCATAAATACAAGCCCCACTGCATGACCTGAAATGCAGCGTAAAATAACCGGCTTTCGTGCAGGCGTATCTCCGGCGATAAACACCGTCTCAAGTACAGTAATGGCGAACCATGCTATGATTTGATTGATTATATTCACTGGTGTAAATTCCATTACTCACCTCTGTAATATTTCATGTAATCCTGCATAAAAGAATCTCGGTAGTTTCTTGAAAGCGGGACCGTATGACTGCCCACAGTCAGTTCCTTCCCCTGTATGGCTTCTACCATGGCCATGTTTACAAGATAGGATTTGTGCACACGGGAAAAGCCAAAACATTTCAATTCTTCTTCCCACTCCTTCATATTTCCTCTTGCCTTGAACTCTCGATTCTGCGTATGAACATAGATGTAATGTCCGAGAACCTCCACATACTCCACTTTGTTTATGCGGATTCTCCGTGTCCCCTCCACTGTATCCAGCATAATGGCATGCTCCCTGCTTTGAGCCGCCTTTGCAACCGCCCGGTGGAACTTCATGGAAAATTCATAATAATTAATTGGTTTTAAGATATAATCCACTGCATCGATGCCGTAACCGTCAATGGCATACTGAGCAACATTTGTGATAAAAAGTATGGTCACGTCCTTATCTTTATTCCGTATCTGCTTTGCCGTATCCATCCCGTTCGTCCCCGGCATATCGATATCAAACATCAGGATATCCCATACCATCCGGTAGTCCGCGAGGAGGGCATCGCCGGAGGGAAATGTGCTTATTTCCAGCTTCACTCCTGAATCCACGGCAAATCGCCTCATGTATTCCGACAGACTGTCACGAATTTCTTTTTCATCATCGATGATCGCTACTCTCATTCTCTTTTCCCTCTTGATTTCAAGTATTTACGCCTCAAAAGAAGACGTCAATTTGAAAATCATTATATAAAACAGGATAGTTATTGTCAAATACAGCCAACCTTTTATTGAATCCTTTTTGGTCTTTCACATTATTTTTCCCCGCAGCCTCTCTTACAGTTTTTTTATAATCTCCCCGGTACATATTTCTCCTGCTTCAACAGTGAATGCTGCGATTTCTCCGTCAATTCTGAGATTGACCGTAATGTTCTCCACTCCGCGGTTCAGCATGACAAACACCGGATTGCCATCAGGATTGACATATGCAGTCATATCCAGCTGATCTGTATATCTGCTGAAGCCGATACGTCTCGCTCCTGGTTCGATAAAATGAGAAAAATGGTAAAAATGCTGCTGAATCCTCTGGGGCATCAGTTCCCCTTTTGACGTATCATACAGAAATGGCGCCTGACAGTAATTTCCCACATGATTCGGACCTCCTTTTTCGTCCAGAAGCAGGTTCCAGTCGTAAAATGCCGTCACGCCGTGATTCAAATCTCCGATAATCTCATGGGAAAGCCGTGCGGCATTGCCGAATGCATCCGCCGCCGCAAATTTACTGTATTCGATACAGCTCTCAGAGATAATCAACTTGAGTTCCGGATAAAACCGGCGCAGCAAGTCCAGACTCTCAAAATGGTCTCCGCTGTACCAATGACATGCCACGCCCGTCACCATATCCGCTGCCTT
>CASERA010000124.1 GCA_949290175.1 uncultured Ruminococcus sp. | reverse complement strand
GATTTAACTGTTTAGTTACCTTTTTCAGGTTCTAAGAAAGCTCTTTATTTTGCGTCTTTCGGTCTCTTAGCGCCGTATTTAGAACGAGCCTGTCTTCTCTTAGCAACACCTGCTGTATCAAGTGTACCTCTGACGATGTGGTATCTTGTACCTGGCAGGTCCTTAACTCTTCCTCCACGAATCAGAACAACGCTATGTTCCTGAAGGTTGTGTCCTTCTCCAGGGATGTAGCTTGTTACTTCGATTCCGTTAGAAAGACGAACTCTGGCGATTTTTCTCAGAGCTGAGTTAGGTTTCTTAGGTGTAGCTGTTTTAACTGCTGTACACACACCTCTTTTCTGCGGTGCAGATACATCAGTTGCACGTTTCTGAAGAGAGTTATATCCCTTCTGAAGAGCTGGTGCTGTAGATTTCTTTTCAGAAGTCTGACGTCCTTTTCTAACTAACTGGTTAAATGTTGGCATTCTTTTTCACCTCCTATGATTTCTCTCGTTTTCTCCCGGCTTATACCGGAAGGGGTTGCAGATAATCGTAATTATCTTTACTGGTACACGAAAATAGTGCCTATTCCCATGCACGCTAAATTAGTGTATTACGTTTTTTAGGGAAAGTCAAGGGATTTTACATGAATTTTTCCTCGATTTTTCCCACAAAATTCACCCGATCAGCCAGCACCAGACGGGCAAAGTCAGAAGAGAAAGGATTGTAGTGATGAAAATCATCCCGGTCGCATACTCTTCATCTCCATTGTATTTTGTAGAAAGCAATACAGTAGTAACCGGTGCCGGCATTCCCGCTATAATAACCGTAATGCCTCTTAACAGAGACGGAATCGGAAAAAACGCAGTAATTCCAAACATTACTGCCGGAATCAGAAGCAATCGTATCCCTGTATAAACCACCATCATTCTGTCAATCAGTCCTCTGGGGTTCATCTCTGCCAGCATCATTCCAACCAGCATCATACTAAGTGGTGTATTGCATCTGCTGATTCCTTCGATTGTATTGTTCACACTGGTTGGAAATTCAACCCCCGAAATCATCACAATTAGTCCCAGATAAAGTGCCACAATACATGGATGCGTCATCACCTTTTTAAACAATTTCTGATTCTTTTCTTTCATAAAACAAGAGGTGCCTACACTCCACATTACAATCCGCACCGGAATCATAAAAACGGATGCATAAAACAATCCTTGCGCTCCATAAATTCCTTCTATTACGGGATTGCCCAGGAAACCGCCATTAGACACAATCGTCCCATAACGCAGCGGTTTCCTCCTGTCATCTTTTGTTTTCCTATAAAATATATAACTCATTATAATGGAAACCAAGCAGTATCCAACCGAAAGAAGAATGACCAGTGCAAAGCTTTTTAACATACCCCATTCCCATTCTATCTCAAAAGAATGGAAAATATTGAATGGCAGTGTGACATAAAGGCAAAAATTCACCAGTTCTTTGCGTGACTGCTCGCCTATAATTCTTTTTTTTCTAACGATAAATCCCACTGCTACCAACAGAAACATCATTAGCTGCATATTTATCATGTTTGTAAATGCCATTTTTCACTCCACATTCAGTTTTTTACCAATTATCTCTTAGTATGCTTTTCCCCAATACACCATATGCTTCGCCGGTTTTCCACAGCAGACGCATACATCTGACAGCTGTTCCTGCTCTTCCGGGATGCATCTGGAAGTTACGCCGCCTGTCTGCGCTTTGATTTCTTCCTCACAAGCCTCATCCGCACACCACATTGCTTTGATAAATCCTATTTCCTCCTGTGCTGTTTTCACCATTTCTTCCATATTCACTGCTGTATGAATATGGGAATCCAAAAACGCCTTTGCCTTTGTATACATATCCTTCTGGATGGACTCCAGAATTTCTGATAATTTTGTTGTAATTTCATCCAAAGAAACAACAATCTTCTCTCTTGTATCACGACGTACCACAACGACCTGACCGTTCTCGATATCTTTCGGACCAATCTCAATACGAGTCGGAATTCCCAGCATCTCCTGCTCACTGAATTTCCATCCCGGACTCTTCTCGGAATCATCAATTGCTGCTCTGTATCCTGCTGCCT
>CASERA010000123.1 GCA_949290175.1 uncultured Ruminococcus sp. | reverse complement strand
CAGGCCTTTTTACAATCATCAGTCTGCTGTATGTATATCCGATTGTTTTAGTTGTCATCAACTCTTTTAAAAAGAAAGCATATATCAGTAAATATCCGTTTGAAATTCCAAAAGATAATATGTTTGTCGGATTGGAAAACTATATTCGGGGCATTGAGCAGACAGACTTTTTCCAGGCATTTGGATGGAGTCTTTTCATTACCGTAGGTGGAGTTGCCGCAATTGTGTTGTGCTGTTCTATGTGTGCATGGTATATCAGCAGGGTAAAAACATGGGCAACAAAGCTGATATACGTTTTGTGCCTGTTTGCAATGGTTGTACCATTCCAGATGGAAATGTACACGCTATCCAAAATTGCGAATATGCTGAAGCTGAATACCCCCTGGGGACTGATTGTGATTTATCTGGGATTTGGAGCAGGACTTGCGGTCTTTATGTTCACAGGATTTATGAAATCCATTCCTCTGGAAATCGAGGAAGCTGCCATGATTGACGGATGTACACCGATTCAGACATTTTTTAGGGTTGTACTTCCGATTACTAAGCCTACATGTGTAACAGTCATTATTTTGGAAGCAATGTGGATTTGGAATGACTACCTGCTGCCGTCTCTTGTACTGGATACGAAGAGATTTCGTACGATTCCGATTGCAGTGCAGTATTTAAAAGGCGGATACGGTGCGGTGGATATGGGCGCAATGATGGGAACACTGGTGCTTTCAATTATTCCAATTGTAATTTTCTATCTTTTCTGCCAGAAATTCATTATTGAAGGAGTGGTGGCAGGAGCAGTAAAAGGTTAATCTTGTAATCATTTTTAGAATCGTCTACAATAAAAAGGGCGGTTAAAAATAGAATGAAACTGAATTTGCATTTCGCCCAGCGCGTGTATATCACAGTGTCAAGAGGATGGATTCTGCCTTCTTGCTTCTGAAGTATATACGTACTGGGCTCGTTTTAGTTAATGGAAATGATAATATTAGGATTTCTTTTTGGTATATGAAGGAGAATGGGGACAATATGATTACAATATTAATTGCAGATGACGAAAAACTGGAAAGAAACGGAATAAAATTTTTACTCAAGCGGGAAAATGAGGAATTCCAGATTTTAGAAGCCGCAAACGGAAAAGAAGCTGTTGGGATTCTTCAGAAGAAGCATGTGGATATATTGTTTTCGGATATCAAAATGCCGTATCTGACGGGGCTTGAGCTGGCAAAGCAGGCGAGAGAAATGCAGCCTGATATAGAAATAGTGATTTTCAGCGGATACAATGATTTTTCATATGCAAAAGAAGCGCTACATTATGGAGTGGTGGATTATGTATTGAAGCCTGTGGATCCCATAGAATTTCATGAGACATTTCTAAAAGTGAAGCAAAATGTGATGGAAAGGGATGTCAGGAAAGAACAGTATACAAAACAGCAGGATTATCTGGGGAAATATTTTCTGTTGAATTATCTGTACTATGGAAAATCAGAAGACTGGACAAAAGCAGCAGAGTTGATATATGGAAATGACAACGAACTTGGTCAGTATACTCACATGATTCTGGCAGGCAGTGCAGACCATTTTTTTGAAGTCGATGAAGAGAAGCTATTGTATCAGCTGAGAGAAAGTATACAAAGGCAATTTTTATATCTGAATCTGACTGCCGGTGAGTCTTTATTCCTCTTCAAAGAAAAATTTTCGGATTACGGGATGGTAGCAGAAGAGCTGTATCAGTTTTTCAAAAACAAATACAATACGGAGTGCTATTTTGCAGTTCGGGAAGAAATTTCAGATTATCAGGAGATGCCAAATGCCCTGTCAGAATTGGAGAAGGTCTTGGAAGGGCAGTTTTATCAGCCAAAGCATCATGTATTTTTGTGGGGAAGAGAAGACTCTCCGGATGATATGGAAAAAATAGAGGATTCAGAAGTATTAAAAAGTATCACGGAAGATATCAAATATAAGGATGTGATACATTTGCGTCAGGATTTCAAAAAACTGGAACAAAAATATCGAACAGAAAAACAGTTTTCAGAAATGTATGTGAAATTTGTGTTTTCTAATGTTATCAAAGAAGTTTATGAGGCAATCAGCTCCGCAGATGTAAAAGAACTGTCAAAGCAGGTTGATAAATTGTATCGGTGCAGAAAGTTACAGGATGTAATTGATATTACTGACAAAGCAGTCCAGGAACTGGAAAAGTATGTACAGGAACAAAATCAGGGATTTCGGGAAGAAATTACAAAAATCAAGAGTTATATTCTGCATCATTACGCGGAGAATCTGAATGCGGAAATTTTGGCAAAAAGGGTTTATCTTTCACCAGGATATTTAAGTGCGATATTTAAAGAGGAAACGGGAGTCAATTTGAACCGGTTTATACGGGATATCCGTATGAATAAAGCGAAGGAATTACTGGAAAATACAAATATGAAAATTTCTCAAATTTCAAAAAGTGTGGGAATTTCCAACAATTCTTATTTTTGTCGGAGCTTCCGTGAATATTTTGGAAGCACTCCAGAATCCTGTCGGAAAGGAACCGTGAATGATGAAAGTATTGATTCGCAGATATAAAGACTTGAAATACCGTTATAAACTGATGATTTTGATTCTGATAACGAGCATTATTCCAACATCGATAATAGCGCTTTATATGCAGTCTGGGATGATGCGGATACTCAGGAATAATGAAATCGAAAATATGCAGGAATCGGTGACACAGGCAATCGGTGCAATCAATAATCAGGTACAGATTTATGAAAACCTGATTGATTATCTGTCTTATTCAACAGATTTAAGAGAAGTACTGGTAATGAAAAATAGCTCTGATTTTGAGACGTACATAAAATATACGGAAATTGTAGACCCGCTGTTACAGATGCCTCAGGTATATCATAAAGAAATCAAAGCAATCACATTATATGCGGATAATATTAGAGTGGCGCATGGAAATACGCTGGCACCCCTTACGAATATCAAAGAAGAGCCGTGGTATCCAAAGCAAAATCAAAATCTATTGAAATGGTATGTACAAAAAGGAGTTCAGAAAGAGGTAATCATAGCAAGAAAGTTTTATGATGACAGTAATGAAATTACAGCTATTTTAAAAATGACGCTGGATTATGATAAATTATTTGAGCCATTTAGTAATATCATGAATGAGAATTTTGCCGGAATCGTATGGGATGAGGAAGGGGATATTATTTATTCCCGGAATAAAATAGAAAAGGCATATCAAGTCAGTAATGTAGAATCCATTGAACAGATTAAGAAAGAGTATTCTTATGTGATTCGGCAGATGGAGCAAAACCAATGGAAATTCTGCTATTATTGTCCGACGGAAGTTATTACGGAGTCTGCCGGACAACTGATGATGAAGAACCTGCCTATTGGTATCTTATGTGTATTCCTGCTTGGGATATTGAGTTACTTTTTCTCCAAACAGATGGTACAAAAGTTGGAACAACTGACAGAAAATATGAATCAAATTCATAGGGGGATTCGTCATGTAACAGTACAAAGCGATTCTAAAGATGAAATTGGCGTCCTGATCCGAAGTTTTAAGCGTATGATGGGTGAAATCAATAAACTGATTTCTGAAGTCTATGAGTCCAAGATTGCATTGCAGCGCACGGAGATGAGAGCTTTACAGGCACAAATTAATCCACATTTCTTATATAATTCATTGTCTATTATCAACTGGAAAGCGATTGAAGCAGATGAGCCGGAAATCAGTAATGTTACTTTGGCATTATCAACGTATTACAGAACAAGCCTGAACCGGGGAGAAACAATGACAACGGTGGAAAACGAAGTCAACAACATCAGGGCATATCTAAAGATACAGTTGATTATGCATGATCATGATTTTACTGTGGAGGAAAAAATAGATCAGGCACTGCTACATTGTGAAATACCAAAGCTGATTCTTCAGCCGCTTGTTGAGAATGCAATTGAACATGGGTTGGATACAACTGAAAAAGAAGAAAAGAAGCTTTGGATTATGATTTCCCAGAATGAGGAATATATCGAATTCTGTGTGCAGGACAACGGTAACGGGATGTCTCCTGAAAAGGCAGAAAAAATTATTGGTTATCATTCCAGCGGCTATGGTGTCAGAAATGTGAATGAAAGGATTGTCCTTCTATATGGAAAGGAGAACCAGATTCGTATAGAAAGCGAAGAAGGGGTGGGAACAAAAGCTGTCATTAGAATTCCAAAAAAGAAGGAGACGGGGAATGAAACAAAATAAAAGAATTTTTCTTCTGGTATTGATGGGAGTTCTGATTATTTCAGGAATTGGGATATTTTCCTGCAAATGGTCAGTAAAAGAAACAAAGGATCAGGAGGAAGTTTCCGAAGAAGAAATAGAAGCGCAATGGGAAGAGGCAGAACATACGCCGTATGGCAAATATCCGGAGCAGGTAACATATACTCTTGGAAAAATTGCAGACTCTAATCATGCCAATCTTCCACTCAATGAAACTTATGAAAATAATGCTTATACAAGATATTTGAAAGAACTTCTGAATATCCAGAATGATGATGTGTTTGAACTGGAAGATTCCGGCTCATATCATGAGGCAGTACAGATGGCGATAGAGGATAATCAGCTGCCGGATATTCTTGTTGTGAAAGGCAGGGAAAATCTAAAGAAGCTGGTTCACCAGAACCTGGTGGAAGATTTGACGACGGTATATGAAGAATGTACGACAGAACGGATAAAATCCATGTATGCCAGCTACGGGGATTCGTTACTGGATTCAGCAACTTTTGACGGAAAGCTGTATGCATTTCCAGATACAGTAGTGGATAATGGAGCCTCTTTGATGTGGATTCGGAAAGACTGGATGGACCAGCTGGGACTTCAGGAGCCGAAGACATTGGAAGAAGGGATGGAGATTGTACGTCAGTTTGTGCTCCGGGATATGGCGGGAAATAATGAGACCGTAGGAGTAGTATGCAGTACAGATTTAGTTTCGGAAAGCAGCAGTACCTATGGGGTGGATGCGGTCTTTGATCAATATCAGGCAGCTCCCAGGCAGTGGATTCTGGACGAGCAGGACAATGTGGTCTATGGTTCTGTAACCGACGAAACAAAGCAGGCATTAATTTATCTGAATCAGCTGTATCAGGAAGGAATTCTGGACACAGAATTTATTCTTCGAACGCAGGAGAATATCGATAAACTTTTAGAAGAAGGAAAATGTGGAGCAATTTTTGGATACTGGTGGGCACCTAATAATCCACTGAGTATTTCGTACAGCAAAGACAGAACTGCAAAATGGCAGCCATATTTATTGACTGGAGACGTGGGGCAGAAGATACAGAAGTTTGAATCTTATGATGACAGGCTGTATGTTGTAGTGAGAAAAGGTTATGAGCATCCGGAAATTGTAGGAAAATATGTAAGTGCTTTGTTCGATTATGGAAGATTTACGGATGAAGAAGGGGCAAGAGAGGTAAATGACTATTTTATGCTGAATGTGGATCCAACAGCCAGACCGTTGAATATCAATGTGGATTACAGGGATGCAATTTACAGGACCCAGCAGAATATACAGGCAGTGTTGGAAGGAGAGCAGGATATCATGAGTCTGACTGGATTGGAAAAGGCGTATTATGAGACTTGTAAGTCGTATCTCAATGGAAATATCACCACTTCTAATGCATGGGCGGCATACGCTTCCAGAATACAGGCGACAAAACTTCTGTCAGATGCAGGAATGGATGAAAGCAGCATTCCATTGTCAATGGGAGAAATGGATATTGAAATTCCAACGGAACTTCTGGAGTTAGAGAAAAATACATTTCTTCAGATTATTATGGGAGAAAAGCAGCCGGAATATTTTGATACGTTTGTCAAACAGTGGTATGAGGGCGGTGGAGAGGTTGTGACACAGCAAGCGCAAAAATCTTTCATAGATTTTTCAGAAAGAAAATCTTGAAAAATGCCGAAGCGTAGTTATAATTAATACCAGATACTTGTAAACCACAGGAGGAAGATAGCAATGAGTATTAGAATTGGTATTTTAGGATATGGCAATTTAGGGCGAGGTGTAGAGTGTGCGGTGAAGCAGAATCCGGATATGGAACTGGCAGCTGTATTTACCCGCAGAAATCCGGAAGATGTGAAGTGTTTAACAGAAACGGCAAAGGTGTGCAATGTGTCAGAAGCAGAAGCGTGGAAGGACAAAATCGATGTTATGATTATGTGCGGAGGAAGTGCAACAGACCTTCCTGAGCAGACTCCGAAATACGCAAAACTGTTCAATGTTGTAGACAGTTTCGATACACATGCAAGAATTCCAGAGCATTTTGCAAACGTAGATGCAGCTGCCAAGGAGAGTGGTCATGTGGGAATTATTTCCGTGGGCTGGGATCCGGGAATGTTTTCTCTGAACAGAATGTATGCGAATGCAGTTCTGCCTGAGGGCAATGACTATACATTCTGGGGCAAAGGTGTAAGTCAGGGACATTCTGATGCAATCCGCCGTATCGAAGGTGTAAAGGATGCAAAGCAGTACACTATTCCTGTAGATTCTGCTCTTGAATCGGTAAGAAAGGGTGAAAATCCGGAACTGAGTACACGACAGAAGCATACAAGAGAATGTTTCGTCGTATTGGAAGACGGCGCAGATGCAGTGAAAGTAGAAGAAGAAATCAAGACGATGCCGAACTACTTTGCGGATTATGATACAACGGTTCACTTTATCAGTGAAGAAGAGCTGAAAGAACAGCACAGTGGTATTCCTCATGGTGGATTTGTTTTAAGAAGCGGTGTCACAGGATGGAATAAAGAGCACAAACATCTGATTGAATACAATTTAAAACTGGATTCTAATCCAGAGTTTACTTCTTCCGTAATTGTTGCATATGCAAGAGCAGCTTATCGCCTGCACAAGGAAGGTCAAACAGGAGGAAAAACTGTATTTGATATTGCACCGGCTTACTTGAGTGCGAAGACCGGAGAAGAATTAAGAGCTACTATGTTATAAAAATATAGAAAAAGTAAATCAGAACATGTGATATAAAACAGGCGGCAGGCTTTGAGATGAAGTGGCTGCCTGTTTTTAATAAATCAATCAGTGTTCCATTCTGTACAAGGACTTTAAAAATGGGTATAATAGACGAATAGAATAGGACAATGGGGTGAATTATGTTTGGTTATGTGACAATCTGTGAGCCTGAATTAAAGGTAAAAGATTTGAAAAAGTATAAGGCGTATTATTGTGGGCTTTGCAGGGAATTGAAAAAGCAGTATGGGACTCCGGGGCAGATGACTCTTACATACGATATGACGTTTGCGATTGTCCTGCTGACTTCTTTGTATGAGAGTCAGACAGAGGCAGAATTTCACCGCTGCAAGGCGCACCCAGTTAAGAAACAGGCAATGCTGCGCAATGAGATTACCCGGTATGCAGCAGATATGAATGTGCTTCTGGCCTACTATCATCTGAAAGATGACTGGGAAGATGAAAAGAAAATCGGAGGATTTTTGGGAAAAGGAGTTCTCCATGGAAAAGTAAAAAAAGTCATTCGCAAGTACCCGAGGCAGAGTCGTGTGATTGAAGAATCACTCAGAGAGCTGGCAGAATATGAGAAGCGAAATAGCAGTGATGTTGACCGGACAGCGGGGTGTTTTGGAAAACTAATGGCGGAGATGTTTGTGTATCAGGAAGATATCTGGGAGAAAAGCCTGCGTCGGATTGGTTTTTTTCTGGGAAAATTCATTTATATTATGGATGCATATGAAGACATGGAAGAGGATATAAAAAAGAATTGTTATAATCCGCTGATTCGTCTGTATGGGAAGGAAGATTATGAAGAAAAAATTCAGCAGATTCTCTGTATGATGATTGCGGAGTGCAGTGCAGAATTTGAGAAACTACCGTGCCTTTTGGATGTGGACATTTTAAGAAATATCCTGTATGATGGTGTCTGGAATCGATATAACCGGATTCAGAAGAGAATGTTAGAGGAAGGGAAAAAAGACGATGACGAAGAATCCTTATGATGTTCTGGGAGTTTCCCGGAATGCATCAGATGATGATATAAAGAGAGCATATAGAGAACTGACGAGAAAGTATCACCCGGATGCAAATGTAAATAATCCGCTGGCTGAACTTGCAGAAGAGAAGTTTAAAGAGGTGCAGGAAGCATATGATGAAATTATGAGACAGCGTTCACAGGGAGGAAGCGGCAGCTCTTCTTATGAAGGCAGCAGTTATTCCTATGGAAACAGCTCTTATGGAGGAACTCAGGATGCAGAGATGCAGGCTGTATTTAATTTTATTAACAGCAGGCGGTATCGGGAAGCACTGAATCTGCTTGACCGTATGCCAAACCGCAATGCAATGTGGTATTATGCCAGTGGATTTGCAAATGCAGGTATAGGAAATAATGTGCTTGCAAGAGAACATGCAGCACAGGCGGTAAACATGGAGCCAAATAATATACAGTATCGCCAGCTTTTAAATCAGCTGGACTGGAACAGCCGCAGATATCAGAATAGTCCATATGGAGGCGGTTATGGAATGGGCGGTCAGAGCTGTGGTACCGGTAATCTGTGCTGTGATTTGTGGTGTGCGGATACCTTATGCGAATGTATGGGAGGCGATCTTTGTTCATGCATGTAAAGGCAAAGTCGATGGCATTTGGGGGACTGCTGTTAGCACTGTCTGTTGTCTGTATGTCATTGGGAAGCGTAATAGAGACGAATACATTATTTCTTCTGGCAGCAGCCTCTTATTTTGTAGGCATTATTATTCGTGAGTTTGGGCTGAAAACTGGGGCAGTTTTTTATCTGGCAGATGTAATTCTTGGTTTTCTCACAGCCCCGAATAAGTTTTATGTCATTTCCTTTGCGGCAATGGGGCTGTATATCTGGGCGGTGGAAGCTGTATGGAAGAAGATGGCAAAAAGTCCGGAAAAGGTACAGAGAAAAAGCATTTTCTGGGCTGCAAAATATGTGATATTCAATATAATGTATCTTCCGCTGTTGTTTTTCTTTCAGGAACTGCTTTTTTCGAAAGCGCTTTCAGGAGTGGTTATGGCAGCGGCAGTTCTTATCGGTCAGATAGGACTTTGGATTTATGACCGTGCTTATGAGTATGTACAGGGGCATTTGTGGAATAAACTCAGAGGCAGAATTATGCATTAAAATTTTGAAAAAATCCAGGAAAGTATCAGACGGCTGAATTCCACTCTGATACTTTTTTATATACAAAAATAATGATGTTGGCATCAAACAATAAAATAAGAGAATAATTTGCACAACATGTTGCCTGCGCAACACTTTTTTTGAAAAAAGCTGATATTCTGGAGGAGATGAAATGGAACATGAGATTGTTAATCAAATAACAAATTTTCCGTTGTTTGATGGAATTAGGCAACAGGATTTGGAAGCAATGCTTCATTGCCTGGGAGCATTCTGCAGGGATTACAAAAAATCAGAGATTTTAATTTTAGAAAAATCGTATATGAAAAATATCGGAATTGTGGTCAGTGGAAGTATTCAGATGATAAAAGAAGATGTATGGGGAAATCAGGCTTTGCTGGTAAAAATGAAGCCTGCAGAAATCTTTGGCGAGACGTTTGTATGTGGAACACATCCGTTGGCAAAGGTTAGTTTTAGTGCGGTCTCTGACAGCAAAGTATTATTTCTTCCATTTTATAAAGTAATAGGGATATGTAATCTGTCCTGTGTTTTTCATCACCGTTTAATTGAAAATATGATGAAGGCAATTGCAGATAAGAATATAAGACTGATAGAAAAGATAGAGGTTACCTCTAAGAAATCTCTAAGGGATAAAATTATGACGTATCTTCTTCAGGAGGCAGAGAGAGCCGGGAAAAATACGATTTTTATTCCGATGAATCGAAAAGAGCTGGCAGACTATCTGTGCGCCGACAGAAGTGCTGTGGCAAGGGAACTTGCTGCGATGCGCGAAGAGGGATTGCTGGAATTTGAAAAAAGAAAATTCCACCTGTTGTTTAAAGAAGAATGATTCAGAATACGAAGAAAGGAAAAATGAAATGGGCTATCAGATGAATCAAAAGGGGCTGGACAATGTATTAAGACATATATCCGAAGATTATCTTATTTATGCTCCAAAATGTTTTAAAGGAGGAAACACGTTTTCCGATGTAGATTGTATCCGTTACGGGGAAATACAATATGCAGATGAGATTGTTTTTGACAGAAAATCAGATTATTCATTTAAGGAAGTGCTGCTTCCGATATCTGAGACATTGTTTTATTTTACGGAAGGGGAAACAAAGGAGGCAGACATTCCGAGAAAAAAAGGAGCTGTCATCTTTCTTCGAAGCTGTGATCTGCATGCAGTGAAGCGTCTGGATGAGATGTATCTCCATAATGGACCGGAAGATTATTATTACAGCCGACTTCGCGAAAATGTGAAGTTTGTGTTGATGGGATGCAGTGAATCTTTTGAAAACTGTTTCTGTGTGGACATGGGAAGCAACAAATCTGACAACTATCATCTGAGCATTGATAAAAAAGGAGAAGAGTATTATCTTGACTGCAGGGAAGACGCATGGGAAGAACTGATGAAAGAACATGCAGTGTCTGAACCGAAAGTAAGCCCGGACTTTGTGTCTGAAAATAAAGTGAGAGTTCAGATTCCTGAAAACCTGAGTATTGAAGCAGCAAAAAGCAGCATGTGGGATGAGTATGACAGCAGATGTATTGCTTGTGGACGCTGTAATTTTGTCTGTCCTACCTGTACATGCTTTACGATGCAGGATATTTATTATTCGGAGAACGGAAAAGTCGGTGAGAGACGCAGAATTCATGCCTCTTGGATGGTAGATGGATTTACGGATGTTGCCGGAGGTGGAAGTTACAGAAAGAAACATGGAGAACGTATGCGATTTAAGGTTCTTCACAAAGTTTATGATTTCAAACAGAGGAATGGCTACCACATGTGTGTGGGATGTGGACGATGTGATGATATTTGTCCGGAATATATTTCCTTTTCAAATTGTATCAATAAACTGGAAGATGCGATGAAGGAGGTTGAAAGTAAATGATAAAGAATGATTATATGCCATTTTTATCAGAGATTCAAGAAGTGATAAAACATACTGCAATTGAGTATACTTTCCGAATGTCCTATGAAGGAGATGTGAAACCAGGACAGTTTTTTGAAGTATCTATTCCGAAATATGGAGAAGCTCCAATCTCTGTAAGTGGAATTGGGAAAGATTATGTAGATTTGACAATCCGTAGAGTGGGAAGAGTTACCAATGAGGTATTTGAGCATTATAAAGGGGATTCTCTTCTGTTGAGAGGACCTTACGGCAATGGATTTGACATCGAGAATTATGTCGGAAAAGAAATTGTAGTTATCGCAGGAGGAACCGGCCTTTCACCAGTGAAGGGGATTGTAGATTATTTTGCCGAACATCCGGAAAAGAATAATGGGATGACTCTGGTGGCTGGATTCAAGACGCCAAATGATATCCTGTTTGTAGAAGAATTTTCAAAATGGAAGAAAGCGATGGATGTGATTCTAACCGTAGATTGTGCCGAAGGAGATACACAGTGCCAAATCGGCCTTGTAACACAATTTATTCCTCAAATTAAACTGAATAATGTAAAAGATGCGGTGGCAGTAGTAGTTGGTCCGCCGATGATGATGAAATTCTCTGTACAAGGGCTTTTGGACATTGGATTCCAGGAAGAGAATATCTGGATTTCTCAGGAGAGAAAGATGTGCTGCGGACTTGGAAAATGTGGACACTGTAAAATAGGGGATTCCTACGTGTGCCTGGATGGTCCGGTCTTCCGTTACACTAAAGGCAAAGAGTTATTGGATTAAGGAGGGGTATATAAACATGGATATCAATACCAAAGAAATAAAAAAGAATGCGTTTCGCGTGACGAAAGAGCGGGGAATGACTGCTTCCCGTATTCGTGTTCCGGGTGGACATCTGGATGTAAAATTTCTCTCAATAATTCAAAAAATTGCCGAAGAATATGGAAATGGAACAGTACATATTACAAGCAGACAGGGATTTGAGATACCGGGGATTCCATATGAAAAAATGCCTGAAGTCAATAGAGAGCTGCAGCCGCTGATTGAGGGATTGAATATTAACCAGGCGGAACCTGGAAGAGGTTACACGGCTTCTGGAACAAGAAATATTACAGCTTGTGTCGGTAACAGAGTCTGTCCATATGGATGTTATGATACAACCGGATTTGCACAGAGGATTGAGAAGGCTGTATTTCCAAATGATTTACATTTTAAAATTGCTTTAACCGGATGCCCGAATGACTGTGCGAAAGTCAGAATGCATGATTTCGGAATTATGGGAATGACTGAACCACAGTTTGAAGCAGAGCGTTGTATCAGCTGTGGGGCATGTGTAAAAGCATGTAAAAAGAAATCTGTGGAGGCACTGGCATTGGTAAATTTCCGACCGGTACGCAATGAAGAAAAATGCATCGGCTGTGGAGAATGTGTTATCAATTGTCCGACCCGTGCATGGACGAGAAGTGAAAAGAAATATTATCGTTTGACGCTGCTTGGACGTACTGGAAAGAAGAACCCAAGACTTGGAGAAGACTTTATCAAGTGGGCAGATGAGGAAAGTATCATCAAAATTATCCTCAATACTTATGATTATGTGGAAAAGTATATCGATAAAGACGCTCCGGGTGGAAAAGAACATATCGGATATATCGTAGACAGGACAGGATTTGAAGAGTTTAAGAAATGGGCATTAAAAGATGTGGAGCTTCCGGAAAAGGCGGAAGTCTATACACCGCTGTACTGGAAAGGAGTCCATTACAAATAGTTTATTTGTAGGAAATAAGTGTAGGAAATAAGTG